>MGYU01000042.1 GCA_001801885.1 Gammaproteobacteria bacterium RIFCSPLOWO2_12_47_11 | reverse complement strand
ATGCCGTGCGAATACTCCTATAAAAAATGCTATCAGCAATAACGCTGCAGATAATTCCAGCAACGTCAGGTTTCGATCTGACCAGCGGTGCATTATCTAATTACGGTTGCCAGATCCCACATTGGCAGAAATACCCCCAGCGCCAGAATTAAAACCATGAAGCCTATCACTACAATCATAATCGGTTCTATCGATGCACTCAGGTTCTTGATATCGTAATCAACTTCCCGTTCATAAAAATCAGCCACTTCGGCAAGCAGTTCATCAACCTGCCCGGTTTCTTCACCCACGGCCATCATCTGCAATACCAGGGGTGTAAACATATTGGTCACAGCCGCTGTGCGCGTCAGTGATTCGCCCCGCTCTATGCCGTTACGCATACTCAGGATATGTTCGGCAATGAATTCATTATCTACCGAACGGGCGACAACGGTCATGGCCTGAATAAGTGGTACGCCGGATGTCAGGGACATGGAAAAGGCCCGCGCAAACCTTGCCAGTGTGGCGCGCAGGATAATGTCTCCAACCAGCGGCAGCCTGAGTTTATATTGATCCCAGTTGTAGCGGCCGTTTTCGGTTTTGGTATAAGCCCTGAAGCCAAAGACGCCCGCTATGATTCCTCCCAGCATGACCGGCCACCACTGAACAAAAAATGCGGAAATTGCCAGTAACAAACGGGTCTGCCATGGTAACGGCACATCAGCCTTGGCAAACAGGTCGGCAAAAGCCGGGATGACCCAGATATTGATAATGGTCAGCGCAATGCCTATGGCAAGTATCACGAATACGGGATAACGAAATGCCGTTTTAATGCGTTCGCGCGTATCCTTTTCCCGTGCCAGATATTCTGCAATCCGTAAAAAGGATTCATCCAGACGGCCGGTTTCCTCGCCAACCCGTACCATACTGATAAATAGCGAGGAAAATATTCCGGGGTGCCTGGCCAGCGAACTTGACAGATCCCGGCCGGATTCAATATTTGTGAGTATATCCTTGAGCGCGTCCACCATCTGCAGGTTGCGGGTTGACTGGGTCAACCCCAGTATAGATCTGACCAATGGCACACCGGCTTTCATCAAGGTATACATCTGCCGGCTGAACAATATTAAATCATCCAGTCCCGGTGGCCAGCTTTGCAGATAGGCAAATACTGATTTTGAGGCCGCTTCGCTACCACCGCTTGGCGTTATATCAATCGGTGTAATACCACTATTCATCAACTGGGTAGCCACCGTGTCGATTGAATTGGCATCAATCTGACCTTGCATCAGCGCACCCCTGACACTCCTGCCCTTGTATACGAATAGCGCCATTAAACAGCCACTCCCTGGTAAGCCGTATCTGTCGTGGCATCCATCATGGTATCAATATCAGCGGAGATCCGGATGACCTCATCCATGGAAGTTATGCCTTCAATGGCGTATTGCAGGGCAACCAAATTAAGTGGCCGGAATCCTCTGGCCGTCCGTGCTACTGATGCAAAAGCAGCGCTGTCTCCCTGGCTCAGGACATCTGATATTTGCTGATCAAACTCAAGTAATTCATAAACGCCAATTCGCCCCAGATAACCGGTGTAGTTGCAGTAACCACATCCTTTGCCTTGCTTGAATGTTGCCTTGAATGCAGTCTCGTTACCGTGCGCATTCAACCATGCGGTTTGTTGCGGATCCAGTTCTGCCAATCTTGAACAACTCTGGCATATCCGGCGTACCAGCCGTTGTGCCAGAATGGCGTGCAGTGCAGAGGCCAGCAGGTAACTTTTAATTCCCATGTCCATCAAACGGTTCACCGTGCCAATGGCATCATTGGTATGTAAAGTAGACAAAACCATATGGCCGGTCATGGCTGCCCGTAAACCGATTTCAGCGGTCTCTTCATCACGCATTTCACCGACCAGCACAATATCCGGGTCCTGGCGTAACGCAGAACGCAAGACCCTGGCAAAGCTCAACCCGATGTTGGTATTGACCTGAATCTGGTTGATCCTGGGAATGCGATATTCAACCGGGTCTTCTATGGTAATGATTTTTTTTTCAGGTGAATTAAGCGCCTTCAATGCGGCGTAGAGTGTGGTCGTTTTGCCGCTGCCGGTCGGCCCTGTTACCAGTATCATCCCGTGCGGACGCCTGATCAATATCTCCATTCGCTTCAGGATCGCTTCCGGCATGCCCAACGCGTCAAGATCAAGCGTGCCTCCCGTCTGATCAAGCAGACGCATTACCACTGATTCACCATATTGTACCGGCATGGTCGACAAACGGACGTCGATATTGTGATCCTTGACTGTCACCGAGAATCTGCCATCCTGGGGCAGCCGTTTTTCAGAGATATCCAGACCACCCATCAGCTTCAGTTTCAGCACCAGTGCCGGAGCAATCCGGGTTTCATCCATAATATGTTCCTGCAATACGCCGTCAACCCGCTGCCTTATGCGCAGGACATTTTCATCAGGTTCAATATGAATATCCGAGGCATGTATCTGGACAGCATCTTCAAACAGTGAATACAGTAATTTGACAACAGGCGCATCCTTGACATCTGCCGCCAGTAACAACGCACCGAGGTCAATGTCATTCTCACCAAGTTCTACACTTAATTCTTCCGCAAATCCGGAGATCTCATCCGTCTTGCGGTAAACCGTGTCGATGGTTTTAAGCAGATCGGTTTCCCTGACAATGGCAAGTTTGACCGGACGTTTGAGTATTCTTGTCAATTCGTCATAGGCAAAAATATTGGTTGGGTCAACCATACCGACCAGCACACCATCATCACTGCTTGAAAGAGCGACAGCACGAAACCGCCGTGATTGAATTTCCGGGATTAACCTGATGACATCAGGATTAAAATTATAACGGAGCAAATCCACAAAAGGGATCTTGAGTTGATCTGACAAGACCTGGAACATCTGTTCTTCGTCAACATATCCATTTTCCACCAGGATGCGCCCGAGTTTACGGCCGCTCTTTTTCTGATCAGCAAGCGCCTCATCAAGCTGGGTCTTAGATATCAACTTGTGCTCGACCATCAGGTCGCCCAGTCTGATTTTTTTACGAGGATTCATTGGCTATCTGTTGATTGAGTATGCGAATACGCTGTGCAATATACTGATGCGTCTCGGTCGTCAGAGAGTGGCCTTTCAAGGCATTACTGTATGCGAATATTGCATCCCTGTTCCTGGACAATGCCTCCAGTGAAATGGCAAGGCCCATCCACCAGATACCGTTTTCAGGATACACATTGAGTAAATTACGGTAAGTCAGTGCCGCCTGTTGATGCAGTGTCATTTTCTGTAAAAGTGCTGCATATAACGCATGATAATCCGGATCTGCAGAGATGGCCGGTATCGATTTTTCCATTACTTCCCTGGCAAGATAAAGATTACCCGCATCGATATGTGTCTGTGCAAGCAGCCGGGACCATTCCGTACGATCCGGATATAACTGCAAACCTTCTTCAAGCACTGTAACGGCCAACTCGCGTTGATCCTGTTCCACCAGTTTGACTGCCAGTGTCGCCCTGGCTTTTACATGGCTCTCATCAGTTTTTACTGCGGCATAGAATGCGTCCAGCCCTTCGGCAACTTTACCTTGCCGGTAAAGTTCAAGCCCTTCCATCAACAATTTTTCTGTTTTTGAATATACTTTTGGCTGATGAACGGTTTTCACCAGTTCACCATGCATGACGTTCGTATCGCCTGATAAAGCTTTATCAGTATCAGCTATTTGAGTCATGATATTTTCTTCTGATGCTGCAGGAACAGCCTGATCCTGTTGCTGTAAAGACACTTGTAACTTGTACTGCCCCGAATCCTGCAGGATCCTGGTATTTTCTATTGACAAGGGCCCCCTGGATTCAATGACAAATCTGAACTTCCCGTCATCATCCAGTTGTTTTCTGATATTTGAAATAGTCGTTAATTGATCAATCCCCGGCAAACTGCCTGCATGATCCACTTTATCAATTTCCAGGACTGCCCTGTAAGGGTTGTTTAGCATGTACAGCACATATTGGCTTTCGACAGGGATATCCATCGACAAAATGATATTCCCGGCTTCTTCCTCAAGGGCAATATTTTCAATAGTTGCCTGATGTTGTGTGTTCTCCTCGCGGGCGGGAATAAAATTCTCCTGATTCGCCAGCAAGTCATCCACCTTCAGGCTGAGTATGGCCTCACCAGAATTTATGTTTTCAACTTCCGGTTTTACTTCATCAATTATCACAGCGCCGCGTGCTGATGAATTATTGATTACGGGTTGGGCCGGGAACAGCGCAGATGAAGTGTAAGAATTTTCAGCCGGAGAAGGCAAGTCTGTCCGGCTGACTAAAATAAACAAAGCTACAAACAAAAATATTGCCAGAAAATAATAAAAATATTTTTTTTTACTTTCCTGTTGCTGAATTTCAACATCATATGCGGAATAAAGTCCATCCAGCACAACATCTTGTCCATCCGGCAAAGCAGTTTGCCTGGATTCAATATCTTTCAGGAGTTTGTTAATCAGACTCATCAGAGCAACCCGAAAATATTACTGAGGTGGCCCCCGGCCAATATAAGACCAATCATACCTAATGTTCCCAATAACCATCGTGACCAAATCTGGGACCATGGCCTTAATGCATGAAGACTGTTCTGTTGTGTCGTCTCTTCCATATCTTCCACCGCAGCGCCTACATGTTTATGGGTAACGGTATTCGAGCCCGCACCATAGGCGCTGATTAATGCCTTATGACATATGATATTGATAAGCCGGGGAATACCATTACTGTGGCGGTAAATGTAGTGCATGGCCTTTTTTGTAAACAGGCTGTTTCTGTAATGGCCGGCTATATTTAGCCGGTGATTGATATATGCCACCATGGCAATATTGTTTAATGGCAGCAACCGGTATGCAAAGGTAATGCGCTGTTTCAGCTGCCGGACGGAAGGCTGGTTTAATAAGGCGTCCAGTTCAGGTTGTCCGAACAGGACAACCTGTATCAGTTTGCAGTTTTCAGTTTCCAGATTGGTAAGCAGCCTGAGAGATTCCAGCGTCTGTACCGGCATGGCCTGAACTTCATCAAGGCAGACGACAACATGTTTTCCCCTGGCATGTTGATCGATTAACGCGCGGGTAAGCAGTTTGAGTAATGTATGCTGGCTAATCCGTTCTGTGGTGGGAACAGACAATGCGTCCGCGATAGCGAGCAATAAACTGTCGGGTTTAATGTAGGGATTATGTATGTATGCAATTACATAATCGGGCCCCAGCGAATGCATGAGTTTGCGGCACAGTATGGTTTTCCCTACACCGACTTCGCCGGTGACCTTGACGAATCCCTCGCCACTGCGCAATGCCACCAGCAGGACATTCAGCGCATCCTGATACCCGGCCCGGTTCATGAAAAAACTGGTATTCGGGGTGATGGTAAAGGGCAGTTCGTTAAATTTAAAATGCTGCAAATACATTAATTGGCCGGTTCCTCGACAGGTTTGAAAAGTTCATTTAAAAATGTTTTTGGTGGTTCATTCATCTGGTCACGCAGGCGCCTGATATCTGAACCGGTTTTTTCCAATGTGCCGCTCCACTCCTCTGAAGAATTTACAACAACAGGCTTGAGTAAAATGACCAGTTCGCTTTTCACCGAACGCTGTTTCTTGTGCTTGAACAGGTTTCCTAATACCGGTATATCTCCAAGCACCGGGGCTGAGGCGTCCCGGTCGTCGGTCAGATCCTGCATCAAACCGCCAATAACGACAACCTGACCACTGCGGGCACGTACAATACTGTCTGATTCCCGCACCGTGCTCAGGGCCAACGGCAATTGCTGCGTAGTATTTCCTATGGTGACGGTCTTCTGTTGATCAACCACCTCGCTGATCGAGGGATGCACGTGCAGGGTCACATCACCACCTTCACTGATCTGGGGTGTGACATCCAGTGCAATACCGGAGAAAAACGGGGTCAGCCCGATGGATGGAAACACGTTAGTACCGCCCAGGCCGGTTGTAGATACGGTGTTGGTGACGTCAGTCACAAAAAACTCATCCGTTCCAACCTTGATGATGGCCTTCTGATTATTCATGGTGGCCACACGGGGGCTGGACAGGACCTGGACATTACCCTGGGTCTTCAGCAATTCGATAAATGCGGTAAAGTCCCCCAGGTCAAATGCCAGGGTAAAAACACCGCCAAAAGCTTCTGACAGGGCGCCGGAAATCGGTGACAGATTGCCCGGATCAAGGTTACCCGTTTGCCCGGCGATTCCGCTCAATCCTGATTCATTGACCAGGACACTACCACCGCCAACATTTTCAGCAGTAATGGTATTGTTGCCGGGACTCAACAAGGCACCCCAGTTAATGCCGGCCTGGAAACCTTCATTCAACTGGACTTCCAGAATCTTTGCCTCCAGTATTACCTGGCGCTGCACGACGAGTTGGGTCGCCTGTAGATAGGCCTCCACCTCCCTGAGTTCATTTGGCAGGGCCCTGACGACCACCACCCCGGATTGTGGATTGACCACAACACTGCGGCCTTCGGCCTGACCGACGATAGCCTGTACTGAATCCTGCAACTCAGCCCAGAATGTCGTCAATGGTTGTCTGGTATTAATGCGGGCACCAACAGCAGTCGCACTGCTGCGTGGTGCAGCTATTGTACCATCACCCGAACTTGCGGATGATGGGTTGCTCTCAGTCAGCGACCCGGAACTCACCTGGGTTTGCGAACTGCCTGAACGCTCGACATTGAGGTAATTGATTTGATAAATGCGTGCACGTAAACGGCCCGGCAAGACCTGGAACCCGTAGGGTGTGCTGATAAACTCGAACCCGTAAACATCGCGGGCAGCTTCCATTACATCGGGGATAGTCACATTACGCAGATTCAATGTAATCAACCCTTTGACTTCCGGATGAATCACCATGTTGTACTGGGTTCCATCCACCAGGCTCAGGAAAAACTGCTCGGCCAGGACATTATTAACAGAGATGTCAAAATGCTGTTCATCCTCGATCTGGGGCACCCTCAGCGCATCCAGATTGATTGTAGGAATCAATGCCCGTGATACATCATCAGGTAATCCTTGCTGTTCACGGTTTGCTGTGACGGACTCGTCAATTACAGTTTCCATCTTGTTGACCACATCCTGGCGTGGTGGGCCTGTTTCACAACCATGTAAACAGATGACCAACGAAATCAGTAGAGTAGAATTGATTTTTATGTTCACAATAGTCTCTTCAATATTTTGGATTTAGCATCATTGAAATTATTCTTTATTCATCTTTTTATGAACAACATCATTATATAACCTGACAACAACCTGTTTATCTTCGTAGTCCAGAATGACATTGCCCGGGTTGATCTCAACAATCCTGGCTGGTCCAATTTCATCACCAGCCCTGACGAGCTTGCCATTCACTATGGCGCTGCGTTCATTTCCTGAAATACGTATGACTGTGACTTTCCATTCCACCAGTTCTTTCGGTAATTCATATAGCTCCTGCACGACAGTTTCACTGTAATCTGCGGGCCGCGTCGGATCAGGCAGTTCGGCTACTGCAGATAATGGCCCCGGAACCAGGGTACATAAACAAAAAATGGATAGTGCTCTGTTCATAAAGATTACACATCAATCCAGTTTTTCTGCAGGCTCAGTGTGAAAACCTGAATGGCGGCCCGTGAAAGTGGATAATCCTTAACTTGAAATTCAATACTGTCCCAGAAAAACCTGGAATCCAGAACTTCCAGTTCCTTTAAATAATCCAGTGTGGACATGTAATCACCCTCGAATTCGATCCTGATCCCGTGCTTGTAGGCACTGGCTAACTCCTGACCCGCGGGCCCTTCATCTTTCGGAACTGCCGCTCTGGCTCCTGCCGTTTTTTTGCCCTGCCCACTGTCTGTAAGACTGGTTGCACCAAGACTTTTCATTGCCGTCAGCCTTAAACCTCTGGTTTTGTGAAGCACTTCTTCCAGTATCTTTGCCATTTGTCTGGGGGAAACCAGACTTGCCGTTGATGCCTGCACTTCGTCGTTTAATTGCCTGAGTTCCGCTTTCAGTACATTCAATTGCAGTTCCAGTTCTGTGTTGGGATCCTTGCGATTGTCTTCCAGGGTTTTTTGTATTTGTGTATAAGTTGCCATCTGGGTGGCTTGCATCTGCTGCAAATCAGCCTTGACTATCTTTTGTTGATTATTGAGAGGCTGCATAAGGACTACATCCCATACGCTGTAAAGCACGAAAAGTATTCCAAATAAAATAATGGCCCGTTCCCTGATACTGAGATTATCAATCTTTTCTTCGATTTTTGTCAGAGTCATATCTGCTTACACCCTTATCTGGTGCTTACCGTGAAGGCAATCTGGTTCAATTTTTCAATATCACCAGAGCGTTTCAATTCCATGAAATTAAATGATGTGCCAGAGAGCGCTTTTTCATTGGCGAGTTGCTGTATATACACGGGCACCAGTTCGGATGCCAGGGTGTTACCCTGCAGCACCAGCGCCGTACCACCCCCGGTAATGGCAAATCTTGTCAGCCAGGCACCCTCGACGCGTTGTCTCGCGAAGGCTTCCAGATGCCCGGAAAAACCACTGGTATTACCTAACGCCTTCCCGGACAGTATCTGCTGTATATGTCTGATTTGTTCCAGTTCCCGGGAAACACGTGCGATTTCCTTGTCCAGCAACACACTTTTTGCCCTGGCCGGTTGCTGTTTTTTCAGTTTGTTCAGTTGCGCAGTCAATTCCTGCAGTTCCCCCTTAAGGTTTGTTACCTGCTCATTGATTGGGGTCATGCGGTATAATTCATAGGCATAAAGGCCCGCGAAAACAAAAATGAAAAACAGGCATATTTGCAACATCGTCGCAGCAGAGAATATCTTCTTCTGCTTGCGAAACATGGGCTGATAAAGATTGATTTGCTGGTTCATAACGTCATTGCCTCATGACGTAACGCTGCACCAATGGCAAGCAGACAGCGCGACTGTATTTCAAGGGGTACCGGTTCTTTAGCGTCGATCAATTCATTGACGTCCAGCATGCGTGTTTGTACACCCAATTGGCCCACAAGATATTCCATCATTCCCGGTATTTCCCTGGGCATAGGTGAAATCACAATCGCTGATACCTGGGGTTGTGAAAAGTGACTTTCATAATAATCCAGTGAGCGCTGTATTTCGATCACAATACTGTCCAGCCAACGCCGTACCGCAGAATCACTTTCCCGCAAGTCCTTCAGCGGTAATTCATTCATGCCGGTATCAATGTGCCGGGACAGATAGAGTGTAGCCTGGCGTGTGATCGTGATCAGGCCACTGTCATCACCGATATAAACCAGCGCGACGCCACCCACGTCTTCAGGCAACAATGCCGCAACATTACGTAAAGCGAGTTCCGGAATGTCAATAATATTCAGATTCAGCCCGGCCCTCTGCAGCTGGTTTATCCTGTGTTTCACAGTTTCAGTCCTGGCCACTACCGCATACATCATCTTGTTCCTGCCTGCAGTTTTCTGGTTCGGCACTTCAAATACATCAACAACCGCATCATCAATATGGAAATCAATCAGGTCTTTTACTTTCCAGCGGATGGCCGCACGCAGTTCATCCGGCCGTACGTCTGGAGCTTCAACCAGGACCAGATTGTAATTGCCCAGTTCCAGGCTGGTGACACAGGAATATTGATCAAGGTGATGCATTCTGCACAGACGGGCTATTTCTGCCCCCTGTACCGAGAGGTTTTCAAGTTCCTGTGTTTCACACAAATCCAGCAGTGGGGGCAGATCTTTCACGCGCCGGATACGGGCCACCGCGATGGCGTGTTCATCCGGACACACAGCGACCTGGGCGTCCTTACGTAACGTTTTCTGAAAAAATTGAAACAAACTCTGTTCCCTCCCCGGCGGCGGATCTTATATGTGATTTCTGCATCACATCCGATCTCTTAATCCTGTTGATGTCTTTAATTAGCGACATTTTTAACAGGCAGTTTCTCACATATAACATAAGTTTTTCACTCTAACTACCTATTGTCAATGGATTTTCCCTGTAAATAAATGAAGTAAAGAAATTGCACTACATCAGGTATAGCGCAATAAAAAGGCCAACATTTGGGCATTAATAAAGAATATACAGTAAGTGTGATGGTGTTCACATCCTATGTGTGAAAGGTTACTAATTGATTATCCGATGTTTTTTACCACGGCTCGCGGGTATAGATATGGGTCCGGGGGCCTTCATAGACACCAAAATCGACGCGGCCTGCCGGGTTATCATCATAAGGGCCATCCCCCAGACCGTCCGCATCTGCCCAGTCATATAACAGGTGCAGGAAAGTATCCGGGCCCACACAGGGGATGGTCGGTTCCAGGCAATCCAGGTTACCGGTGATATTTACAAAACCCACATTACCACTGCCAGGCGCAGAAAACTGGGCAGCGGCATTCCCGTTCAACAGGGGTGAGGTGATTGTCATGCTCGTACTGCCCGCATCGATGGTCATGGGTGCAGTGCCCACCTGCACGGCACCACCCGCGGTATCCGGGTTGCTCAGGCGCAAGTGATCCGCCAGGGCCATGTTTGTACAAACATCATCCGTGTTGGTAATAAAGCTCGTCCCGTCAAAATACTCGGTACCCATGGGCACGGGCACCGGTAACAACTCCGAACCAAAGCCGGTGCCTATCACCAGTCGCCCGAATCGCTGGTTGGAACCAGTGACTGGTGCGCTGCCGGGTTCCGCGCCACCCTGTGTCAGGTGTGTGTAATCATCACAATTTTCATCATCATCCAGGTCATAACACGCTCCATCAGGATCAGTCAGTCCGGCTGCAGTAAAAGTCAGATCGACACTTGCGCCAAATGGTCCTTCCTCGACAGTACGGGTATATAAAAATGAATCGCGGTCCATCCCCGGAATATCGTTAGCCAGCGCCAGCGTTCCAGCGCCATCAAAATCCAGATCACCACTGAGTGTGACACTTGCAGATCCTATGCCTGCAAAATTGGCCGGACCATGACCGGTCGTATCCACATAGTTACGAGGTAAAGCAGATGATAATTTCCAGAAGCGTTGTGCCGGATCAGAAGGACTGGAATCACCATAATTCATGGTAACATTTCCACCAGTATTTAATGCCGTAACAGTCAGGACAGGTGCCGTGTTATAGAAAAAGGTCTGATCCATGTAGGTAAAATCACTGGTGCCTGCCGTACAGGCATCAGCAAACGTTGGCGCATTGTCTGCGACCTGAAAACGGGCTGGATAAAAACGACCAATGTCTTCACGAGTTCCGGTAATGTTTGAGCCACTACCGAGATAATTTGTGTGCGTACTACTTAAATCGATGATCCCCACTTCATCAAAGGACAATGTGGCCGTGGTCTCGCCTGTTGGTACTGAACCAAAACCTCCTACACCTGCGCCACCAGATAATGTTCCGGCGCTGCCACCCGTGGGAAGTGCAAGAGCATGGGTAATATTGACTGTCGGTGCAATAGTTTCATTTCCAAAATTTGGTGTTACGGCATTATCTGTAAGATCGGCACCCGTATCAGATATACCGTCATTGTCACCATCATCCGCAACCTGCCAGACAACTGATCTTACTGTTACATCAAAGTTCTCTCCAGCTTTCTTGAACGCAGTACCCGTAGCATCTGCTGCTGTAAAGTTCGCATCACCGGATTCAATTGAAAAAGCAAACGGCCGCACCACAAAAGCATTGCTGCCACCGAACATGAATTCCGTTGTGACATCAGGATCAATATCGTAGCGTGCATGCAAAGTAATTAACCCGGCATCCGCATAAGCGAATATCAGCGGTGCTGCCGAGTTCACATCGAAATCCAGCGTCACATCCGTAAAATTCCCGGCCGGGGGCACCATGCCGTTGTTATTGATGCCGATGAGTATGTCGCTCGCACTGTTGTCCAGCACCGTGACCGCCGTCCCGGCACAGGTAGTGGGATTATTACATTCACCGGCCATCTGGACAGTAGCAGTCTGGCTCTGGAAAACTCCCACGCAAGATCCGCTTTCATCATCCGTACGGATGGCCTGCAGATACAAATTCTGCTGACCAAAGCCGGTACTATTGGAAGTTTTCCCGGATATCTTGGTGGTGATGTTTGCCGCGGGAACCGGTATAGCAGATGGATTTCCCGTGATACGGAAAATCGCCTCGACAAACTGGGCATCATCATCTTCAAATACACCATCCTGATCCGTTGCGGTGCCGTCTGTCACATCAATATCAAACGTTTCCACAAACGGGTACCGGAGGGAAAACTGCACCAGAGATTCCGTGCCGGTAAATGTATAATTCGCCGTACCATCCCCGTTATCTGTAAATGCGCCAGTATTGATTCCGGGATTTGTTACAGACCAGGTCACATTTGCTGGTGCTGCAGCATTGGCGATCACGGTAATCGTGGTTGTATTGTTTGGCACGAAAGCGCCATGCAAACTGTCATGCGCTTCCACATCGATCACTAATGCATCACAGGTGACACCGGTACCGTTAGGGACTATGGAATAGTGGTGCGGCCCGGCCGTGCAGGGATGTCGCTCTGTCATTAATGCAGCAATGTCTCCTGCACTTATCTCGGAATCGAATATCTTGATTTCATCAAAGTAACCGTTGGCGGAATTAGTAGTATAGTTACCAGCCGTTCCAGCAATCCCGCCCATACGTTGATCACCAAAATACAAAGTTGAAGTATTTCCCAGTACCCCATTAACGTTGGTAGTAGAGGTGGCCGCCAACGCACCGTTTACGTAGATCTGAATCAGATCATTGGGTAAATCCCAGGTCACGGTGATATGGACCCAGGTATTGGCAGCAAATGTAAATTGTCCCGTAGTTGCGGTACTGTTTGTATCGGCACTGTCCTCAATCGCGAATCTTAGTGAGCCGTTGTTAGCGCCAGCACCCGGCCCACCACGTTTGACCAGGTAGAAATGTTTGTCAGCACCTCCGCCTCCAAGGTTGTTGGAGGCATCAAACAACATGCGGTCCGTACTGTCGTCCCAGTTCGAATTGCCGCTGTACCAGAAGGCAATAGATCCTGTGTTGCCGATTGTGGCATCGGGTTCTACGGGTGTCGCAATGGCCTGGGTTCCTGCCGTAACGGGTATGAAGCCGGCACCACAGGTGCCGGGATCGGCGGTCAGCGCCTCACCCGGTGGACTGGTAACCGGATAGGGATCCGGTGCTGCACTGCCTAATGCGGATGCATCGAAACCATTGCCTGAAGAATCGATGATTATCCCCCAGGTGTCTTCATCCAGGGCATAGTATACGACCGGATCCGGCACGGGGCATGGATGTGTGTCGTTCATTACCGCTGTTATATCGCTGTCCGACAAAGCGATATCATAAACCCTTACCTCATCCAGCAGACCATCGAACTCACGTCCGGCAAACCCCTGATCACCACCAACCTGGAACGGATTATTATTCAGTGTCAGGTTTGCTGTCTGATTATTAGTATTTGCATCCTGAACACCATCAATATATATCCGCTGAAAACCTCCGGTTGCGGAATAGACGATAGCGATATGGTGCCAGGTGCCGGCAGTGACCGTCCCGTTTGAAGTCAGTTCCCGGGCACCCCCACCCCACCACCAGAAGATCTGACCAGAAGCATTAACATGGAATTCATAATTAATATCCTTTGAAACGATGGTTTTCAATCCGCTTCCTGGAATACTGTTGATATTAATCCAGGTAGTAACCGTCAACTCATCAGCAATATCCAGCAGAGCGTTGTCCGCGACTTCAAGGTAATCATTAACCCCATCAAACACACCGTAGCGGCATGTACCCGGTGATCCGCCTATAGCAGGATTTACATCAGCGGTAGTCGTGCCATTAACCGAGGTACCGTCATTGCCATTGCCGGTATTGTCCGCCACCTCGCCGGTCGTGCCGTTCCAGACCGCCTCGTCCATGCGCCATTCGGCAATCGGGTCAGGGGGCGCGGTAAGGCAAACATCATCCACATGGTAGTAATCGAAATCAGCGCCGCTGCCGCCGGTTTGCCGGATACGGATCTGGAAATTCGCGTGAAATGCATCGCCGGGCAAGGGGTAGGAGCGGTTGAAAATTTCACCGGCCGCTCCACTGCCGGGGAAAGTTTCCAGGGCGATCCAGGCACTGGCATTATTGAAATACTCAACCACCAGGTCTTCGCCCGCTTCCGGATTTTCGCTGAAAGCATCATCGCCCCGGCGAATCCACATCTCCAGTTGCACCGCGGAAATGGAACTCATATCGATAACGACGGAAGTCACAGTCACCGCGCCCCAGCGGGTAAACAGGGCGTTGGAAGGCGAATTGAACGTGGCCCCGCTGATACCGGCGGACCCGCCGCCGCTGGTGTCTATGGTCCAGTTGAACAAGCCCGATTCGAAATCGTCACACGTGCCGACCGTCAGGGGCGGTGGCGCTACTGTTTCGGTGACGATGACATCATCCACATGCCAGTAATCGAAATCTGCGCCGTTGCCGGCCAGCAGCCTGAACCGGATTTGCAACGCCGCGTGCAGTGCCGCCGCAGGCAATTGATAGTTCCGCGTCAATATTTCGCCCGGCGCGCCGCCTCCAGAAAAGGATTCCAGAGCTATCCAGGAGCCACCATCAAAAAACTCGGCCACCAGGTCTTCGCCACCATCCGGATCTTCGCTGAAGGCGTCATCGCCGCGGCGGATCCAGACCGACAGGCTTGCTCCCGGCACCGCGGCATTGATTGTATTGCTGGTGGCGGTCACCGTGTTCCAGCGCAGACGCATGGAGTTGGACGCGGAGTTGAAAGTCTCGCCGCCGATGCTGGCGTCACCGGCACCGGCAGCCGTCCAGTTGCCAAAACCGCTTTCAAAGTCGTCACTGAAAAGAATGTCGCCGGGCGCAGCAAACACGCCGCGCAGGCAACCACTCAACAGTAACAACAATACAAATTTTATGGCGGTTCGCGATAACATGATATTCAGCCTAATAAGCTTCCCTCTGATAGATCACGGGCGAATCCTTTTCCCTGAATTCATCCACGCTTCCTTCACTTTGAATAACCTCCTCCGCTTCCTGTCTGGACGGTGTCACCGGCGGTAACGATTCTTCACCATGATCAGGCGTCTCCATCTCGACGGCACTATGTTCAAAAAACCGTTCTCCTGCCCACCAGGCGGCCGTAGCAAATCCTCCCACTAATAATAAAACGACCCACCAGGGGATTTTGTTCACGCGGTGTTTGGGTCTGTTTATGGCCAGCTGACGTGATAATCTTTCCTCTATTCGATTCAGGCGGATAATTTCCGGCACAGGCAATTTAACAAACATTCTGTTTATAAGGTGTTCAAGTCGTGCTTCGTCCGGGACAGGAAAATTATGCGTCATTAGCTTTCCTCCTGCCAGCGTTGCTGCAGTTTCTTGATAATGGCAGCGCATTGCCGCCTGATGGTACCTTCCGGCATGTCGAGTATTCCTGCAATTTCTTTGTGGGTCAGTCCTGTCCAATAACGCATGAACAGCAGATTTTGTTCATCCTGCGGCAGGGATTTCATTAAATATTGAACATAATCACGTTCATCATTAAATGCAGTACTGGATTCAACAACGTGAATTTCAACAGAATTATTATCTGTAGAGACAGGTGATGCCTTATCGCGCCGGTATTGATCAATGTGCAGATTGATTGCAATCCTGTATAGCAAAGCAACCGGGGCGCGCAGATCCTTGCATACCACCTGGATGAACTTCAGAAAGGCTTCGGCCAGAAGGTCATAGGCACCCTCCTCACTGCAACCTCGTCCCCGCAGAAACTGCCAGAGTTTACCGGACTGTGCACGATAGAATGAATTAAAGGCGGCGTTATCTGCTTGTTTGCAATATCGATCCAGTAATTCTCTGGCCTGATCCTGCATATCAAAAATTCCTGTAAATAATTTAAATCAGGTTAACCCGGAAATCCGGAAGATAAAACAAGAATAAACAAAATTGTTACTATAATTCCGGTTTTGGATCCCTGGCCAGCAAGGCCTGCACAGCATCAACCGGGGGAAGATTCAAATTCAACACATTATAGACCTGTCTGGAGATGGGCATTTCTATCTGGTGGTTCGTGGAAAGTTTGATCACATCATTGACCGTGCGCACACCTTCCACCGTCTGGCCAATCTCCTGCAACGCTGCATCCAGGTGCTCCCCTCTGGCCAGTAACAAACCCAGCCTGCGGTTACGCGACTGATCATCCGTGCAGGTCAATACCAGATCACCCAGACCGGCGAGTCCCATAAACGTTTCCGGTTTGCCACCCAGCGCCACCCCGAGTCGCATGATCTCCGCCAGGCCGCGGGTTATCAGCGCAGCGCGCGTGTTTGCACCAAAACCCAGACCGTCCGAGATACCGGCAGCAATCGCCATGACATTTTTTACAGCCCCACCTACCTGCACACCAATGACATCATTATGGGTATAGATGCGAAACACCTCATTATGGAAACACGAGGCAAAATATTCGGCAGTTGTCTGGTCGCTGGAGGCGATCGTCACTGCCGTCGGCAAACCGCGCGCAACCTCCGAAGCAAAGGATGGCCCCGATAACACTGCCGTGCTGGCCCGGTCGCGCAGGTGTTCATTGACGACCTGATGGTTCAGTAATTGCCCGCCCGCAGCCAGGCCTTTACAGGCAAGACAGATGTTGAATTTTTTAACCGGGCTGGAGACCAGTTGTTTCAACACGCTTTCGAGACCACTGCAGGGCACGGCAATAATGATATCATTCAGTTTTTCAAGTGCCTCAGTAAAATTGCCGACAGGGTTTAAACCTTCGGGAAAGGCAATTCCAGGCAGATAGGTTTCATTTGATTTGTGCTGCTGCAGTTGAATGATAAGTTCAGTATCATGGTCCCATAAAGATACTGCATTCCCATTGCGGGCCAGTATGATCGCCAATGCCGTCCCCCAGGAGCCGGCCCCGGCAACAAGTATTGGATTTCCCGAATTCACCATTTTCGTTTGCTCGTTGTTTGCAATACGTGCTTGTCACATGATGATGATTGCCCTATTAACACACGTCAGCTCAAGATTACCGCGCCCGGCTCCTGACGCCTGACTACTTTTATCTCAATGTTTGATTTCAGGTTCGGTAGTACTGCCATCTGCATCCATTGCATTCTGCTTTTTCTGCTGTGCATATAATGCCTCGAAATTGACCGGCGCCAGTAACAGTTGCGGGAATCCGCCCCGGGTCACCAGATCACAAACAAGTTCACGCGCAAACGGAAACAGGATATTCGGACAAATCGTCGCGGCCATCCGCTCGACCATGTCCTTGGGAAAATCCTTAATCAGAAAAATTCCGGCAATATGTGCTTCTACCAGATAGGCCGTCTTTTCACCCAGAGTGACGGTGAGGGTGACGGTCAACACGACTTCAGTCATATCTTCTTGAATGCTGGTCGCCCCACTGGACAATTGCATATTGACCCTGGGCGTCCACTCTTCAGCAAAAATCTGCGGTGAATGCGGGGTTTCAAACGAAATGTCCTTGATATAAATTTTCTGAATCGCAAACTGCCCGGCATTGGGATTACCGGCGGCGGCTGTCTGATCATTTCTGGTTGGTTCTGTCATGGTGTCTTTTCCGGTTATGCTGTTTCTTCTTTGGTCTCGTCCCGTATCAGGGGCAAGCTAGCACTACGCCATGTTTGCAATCCACCCTTAAGGCAATAAAGCTGATCAAAACCCTGCTGTTTGAGGAACCGTGCTGCACGCATGGAATCTGTTTCAATTCTGCAGCAAAGTATCAATGGACGATCCTTGTATTTGGTCAAATCGTTCTGCTGTTCTGATAATTTTTCGACGGGTATATTCAGCGAATTCAGGATATGGCCTTCGGCAAAATCCTTTACCGGACGCATATCCAGCATGATGGCCTTTTCATGGTTCATCTTGCGGGTGGCCTCCATCGGCGTCAGTTCTGCAACACCACTGAAGGAATGGCCAAAAAAATTCCACAGTAACAAGGCCAGAATGCCAATCATTAGTGAAAACAGGAATAAATGATTGGCGATGAATTCAGGAATATTTTCCATGTTTTGCCTGTCAGATTATGGCTGGATTGATGAATTGATCTCTTGAAATCCGGCTGGCGTACCGCCCCGCCCACTGTCAAGGCGTGCATAATACGTGAATACAGGGCAGATTAAAAATTTCCACCGGCAGGTAAACACCCCGGTCAGCCGGCCCAGCATTCAATACCGGCGGCTGGCTGTTTCATGTTAAACTTTGCGCCAGAGTCACCCTGGCCAAGATATTCATTATCAATACGATTTTCTATTGCCTGAATAAAATTTAAATGCAGCTCAAGCACAAACCACTTGTCCTCATTATCCTGGACGGCTGGGGTTACTCTGAGAACACCGTCTATAACGCCATCTACAGCGCAAATAAACCCGTGTGGGAAAAATTGTGGCTGGAACGCCCGCGTACCCTCATCCGGGCCTCCGGCATTGATGTTGGCCTGCCGCCACAACAGATGGGTAATTCCGAGGTGGGGCACATGAACATAGGTTCCGGCCGTATCGTTGATCAGGAGTTTTCCCGCATCACCCGTGCCCTGGGAGACGGTTCGTTCTACAAAAATCAAATCCTGATAGATGCTTTCAACGAGGCCGCTGCCACCAGCAAGGCGGTCCATATTCTGGGCCTCTTGTCTCCCGGCGGTGTACACAGTCATCAGGACCACATTCTGTCATTGATAAGGCTGGCTGATAAATGCCGGGTCAATAACGTATACCTCCATGCCTTTCTGGATGGCCGCGACACGCCGCCGAAAAGTGCTACAGAATATATACATCAGGTTTACCTGGAAATGCGGGAACTGGGCAAGGGTAAATTCGCCAGTATTATCGGCCGCTATTACGCGATGGACCGCAACAAGCACTGGGAACGGACCCAGGCCGCCTACGATCTGATCTGCGATGGTACGGCAGACTTCCGATCGGATGATGTGTTTATTGCCGTAGACATGGCCTATGCCCGTGGCGAAACCGATGAATTTGTGAAGCCTACGGCCATTACGAAGGCGGGACATCCACCGGTACGGGTAGAAGATGGTGACGTGCTGGTCTTCGCCAATTACCGCGCTGATCGTGCACGGCAACTTGCCCGCGCCTTTACCAAACCTGATTTCATGGGTTTCCCGAGGGAGCGTGTCCCGAATCCCGGTGCATTTATCAGCCTCACTGAATACAAGGCCAATTATGAATTTCCGGTGGCCTTTCCACCCGCACACCTGAAGAATGTATTCGGTGAATACATTGCCGGACTCGGGTTGAAACAGTTGCGTATTGCCGAAACGGAAAAATATGCCCATGTCACCTTCTTCTTTAATGGCGGAGAAGAACGGGTATTTAAAGGTGAAGACCGCATACTGGTGCCGTCGCCGCATGTGTCCACTTATAACAAGAAACCGGAAATGAGCGCTTTCGAAATCACGGAAAAACTGGTCGAGGCGATCGAAAGCCGTAAATACGATTGCATCATCTGTAATTATGCCAATGCCGATATGGTCGGCCACTCCGGTGATTTCCAGGCGACAATCAAGGCCATTCAGGCCATAGACAAATGTCTGGGTAAAGTCACAGCAGCCGCCATACAAGCGGGTGGCGAAATCATTATTACAGCTGATCATGGCAATGCGGAACAGATGCGCGCCTATACCACGGAAAAAATCAAATCCCAGTCGCATACTGCCCACACTACCAACCTGGTGCCCATGATCTACATCGGACGTCCTGCTGAATTCCTCCCCGGCGGTGGCGTGCTATCGGATATTGCTCCAACTATGCTGAGCCTGATGGGCCTGGACATTCCCAAAGAGATGACCGGCAGACCATTGCTCAAGCTATATGAAGAAACGGAACAGGCCATTGGTGGAAAATAGTTCCTCTGTATCACAAACAACCTTGTGCCGGTTTTTGTGTTTATGCCTGTTGCTTGCTGTGGTGAATACCGGATATGCAGCAAACCCGTCTACCGGTGATAAAACGGTCGAACTGGAATCGGTGCGCAGCCAGATTGCAGATGTTAAATCTGATCTTAACAGCGCCAAAAGCGAATCCGAACAGTTACAGGAAGAATTGCAGAATACCGAAGTAGAAATCAGCAGGGCTACCCTGCGCTTGAAGGAAGTGGAAGAAGAAATACAAAAAAGAAATGATCGTCTCGAAAAACTGAACCAGACCATCGTCGAACATGAAAAGGCATTGACCCTCGAACGGTCGTATCTTGCCAGGCAAATCCGATCAGCTTTTATGGACGGGCGCAGTGATTATCTGAAATTGCTGCTTAATCAGGAAGACCCGGCCAAGGTCGGGCGTGTACTCGCCTATTATGATTATTACAACCGCGCGCGTACAGACTCGATCAATACCATCAAGGATAAAGTAGAGGTCATCAATGATCTCAGCGCCATGCTCGTTGCGGAAACCGGACAGCTTGAAAAACTGAAAGACCGGCAGATTGCCAGGAATGAACAACTCATGGCTTTCCGCGAATCACGTACTGATATCCTTGATCGCCTTGACAAGGACATCACTGAGAAAGGCCAGCAATTAAAGTCCCTGCTTGAACATGAGCAAGAACTGTTTGCCCTGATTAATACACTGGACAAACGTGATGACAAAATCATTTTTTTTGAGGATATCGCACCCTTCGGCACACTTAGGGGAAAACTGCAATGGCCCGCAGAAGGCCGGTTGCTGAACAAATTTGGCAGCAGCCGCAAAGGTGCCTCGCTTAAATGGCAGGGAGTAAAGATAGGCGCCAATGCCGGTAATGAAGTTCAGGCGGTATACACCGGCAAAATCATCTTTGCCGACTGGTTCCGTAACCTCGGTCTGCTGATTATCATTGATCACGGGGACGGGTATATGACCCTTTATGGTTATAACCAGACCCTGCTGAAAAAAACCGGTGACTGGGTCCTGGGAGGGGAAACCATTGCCTACGTAGGTGATACCGGGGGCCAGACGGCCTCCGGCGTCTATTTCGAGATCCGCCACCGGGGAAAACCACAGAACCCGGAATTATGGTGCAAAAGATAGTTTGTCCGTATTTCGAGACTTGTCACTTTATAGTGCCGGACTGTATGCTTGACTGTATAAATGAACATTTCCTGTATGCCGGTAACTAAGTAAGCTAAGGAATGGTTTCAGAACAACCTTAATTTATTACACACATACGATCAGCCATGTTAGTCTGGAGTAAATATGAACAGTTTTTTGCGTAAATTCTTTATATTTTTATTGTTACTGGCCACCGGACTGCAGTTTGCAATCGGCCAGAATGAGTCTGCCCCGGAAGGCCTGCCACTGGATGAACTCCGGACCTTCACGGAAGTCTTTGCCAAAATCAAAAACGATTACGTTGAACCTGTCGACGATCGCAAACTCCTGGAAGATGCCATCCGTGGCATGCTGGCAGGACTCGATCCGCACTCCACGTACCTTGATGCTGAATCCTACAACGATCTTCAGGAAGGCACTTCCGGAGAATTCGGTGGACTCGGAATTGAAGTCGGGATGGAAGACGGGTTCATCAAGGTCATCTCACCGATTGATGATACACCGGCACAAAAAGCAGGAATCCTGCCGGGTGATCTGATCATAAAACTTGACGACACGCCTGTTAAAGGCATGGCACTGAATGATGCCGTCAATCGCATGCGCGGCAAACCGGGTACAGACATCACCCTGACCATCCTGCGCAGTAACGAGGAAAAACCCCTGCAGTTCACCATCACCCGGGATGTCATCAAAATTAACAGTGTACGTTCCCGCACTCTGGAACCAGGCTATGGTTACGTGCGTATTTCCAGCTTCCAGGCCAGAACCGGCCAGGATCTGCATACAGAACTTGAAAACCTGAAGAAGGAAAACAACAATAGTATCAAGGGCCTCATACTGGATCTCCGCAATAATCCGGGTGGCGTGTTGAATGCAGCCGTTGATGTCTCCGACATTTTCCTCGACAAGGGACTGATTGTTTACACTGAAGGCCGCATCAAGGATTCTGAACTGCGCTTCAATGCAAAACCGGTCAACGTGTTTGATAAGGTCCCGATGATAGTTCTTGTCAATGAAGGATCAGCGTCTGCATCGGAGATCGTTGCCGGGGCACTTCAAGACCATAAGCGAGCTGTAATTATGGGCCAGAAAACTTTTGGTAAAGGTTCTGTACAAACCATCCTGCCCATGTCGAACCAGGCAGCAGTAAAACTGACCACTGCCCTTTATTACACACCTTCAGGCAGATCCATCCAGGCAGCCGGCATTACTCCGGATATCATCATTGAGAAATTAACTGTCTCGAAAATTGAAGATGACGGCAACGGCCTCGTAAAGGAAGAGAACCTGAGCAGACACCTTGAAAATACCGGCGTGATAGACGAGCCTGTAACAACACATGACCCTGATCTTCAAGGACAGGAAGATGAGGCGGATAAAGTGCCGTTATCTTCATCTGATTATGAACTCTACGAAGCATTGAATGTGTTAAGAGGTATTGTGTTAAGTCAGAAAATCAAGGGGTGATGCTTTATGCCTAATGTACTGGTACCACTTGCTCAAGGTTGTGAAGAACTCGAGGCGGTGACTATCATTGATCTGTTGCGGCGTGCAAAAATTGATGTCACCACTGCCGGGCTGGATAAACAAACAGTTATTGCCAGCCGTGGTGTGAAAATCATTCCTGATACCGACCTCGATAGTGCATTAAAACAGGAATACGACATGATCGTTCTGCCGGGCGGTCTGCCCGGCGCCGATCATCTGGACAATGATCCGCGTATCCGGGCATTATTAAAAAAGATGGCCAGCAAGCACAAATACACTGCCGCCATCTGTGCTGCACCCAAGGCACTCGCCAATGCCGGTGTGCTGGATGGCAAAACAGCCACCAGTTATCCCGGTTTCCTTGATGACATGAATCTGCCAAATACAAAAATCACCAACGAAGCCGTGGTGATTGATGGCAAAGTCATCACCTCACGCGGCCCCGGCACTGCCATGGATTTCGCTCTTACTCTGATTGAAATACTCCTTGGCAAACAAAACCGGGATGAAGTGGAAACGGGATTGGTAAGAAACTAGTTCATTAGTCCGTCATTCTGGCGCATGCCAGAATCCAGTCTGAATTCTTGTCATTTCGAGCGTAGCGAGAAATCTCGCTTTTTTCAGTGTTTCTTTTCGCCTGCTGGCGAGTGACTTCTTTTCAAAAAGAAGTCACCAAGAAAACCTTCCCCCCACTGTCATGGCCTGCGGCTACCTTCGTCAGTGTTCAGTTATCACGGGTCGCGCCTACATGACATCCTGTCATGGAGCCGCTCAATTGTGCATCCCGCACAATTGCCCCTATAACTTCCACCGACTCAGCATGACAAAGGGGGATCTACGCTCGCCTATCGATTTAGACTAGTTATTTCTGAAACAAAATGGATCTGAAAATATTATCCCCATTTGTTGAGATAAAATAAAATGTGCGAAATCAGAATTTACCTTGCCTGCTCTATCCAGTCTTAATCTGAATGCATATTGATTCATATCTGCCCAGTTAAATTCTTCATATGTGTATAATTTTGCATTAAATTCTTTTTTATCTCCTGGCTCGATAATTAAATCCACATCTTCCCCATTTTCATCAATTTCTTTTTGATATCCATCAACATAGTTTCTTAAAATCATCAGCCATCCATTTAGGATATTATTTAAATCAATCGCCATCAAACTCACAAAGAGAGGATCATACCAAAGAGTTTTTCCATCAAGGCTTTTTGCAGGAATGACTATGTCGAAGCTATGTGGATTATATATTTCAAAAACCCCATATCCTTCTTTTAAGTTGGCATGAATCAAGACTAATCTAGCAGATGAAATAATTTTTTCATGACTTAACTGATCGCCATAACATTCATATGTATTTGCATGCAAATATGGAGTGTAAAGCAATAAATAAAAAAACAAAAATAAATATTTTCTTCATAGAGTCTTAAAAACAATATGGTTCCGAGATTAATATTCTCGCGTTTCTATCAATAGTTTCTAATCTATAAACAAAATGTTTGTCAGTGTTTCTTAAATTAGCCCATATATGTACTGATTCACCAGGGTTTATAACAAGCTCACTACGTGGTCCTCCAATACTGCCAATCCATGTAGGAAGAATTATTTTCCAGCCTTCTGATCGATTTTTTAGATCAAGTTTCCATGTATCAGTCCACCATTCGTGTAGATATGGTCCATTTTCTCCATTCTCGTTATAACTCTCGTACACATCAAATTCCAACGGATCAGAGCCTAAGTTTTTTATTAAAAACATGCCTATATTTCGATTTTCATGTTTTTTAATTAGTATTACTTCTGCACTCTTGGTGATATGTTCTTTTACTGACATGAGATCATTGCAACTATAATTTTCACCAGAAAAACATTGTATCGCCCAAAATGAAAATATGATGCACATGGGTCGTCTGGGTATAAAACTAATAGCAGACTTTTGAGAGAATAACGACATATAGATCACCTCCATGTATTTGATTGAGGCATACTTTGTTAAGTATAGTTGACTTAATTAAACTGTCCAGGACTCTTGCCTCCGTGTGCCTTGCCGAATTGTGAGGCAGTGGTAGCGCAAAAATGACAGGATGTCATTTTTAGCAAAACTGAGCATGGATGCGAATTTTTGCGGCGCGTATCCCGCAACGAACAATGAGGGCAGTCGCAGACCAAGGCACTCCGGAGAAAGTTCTTTTGCCTACTTTTCTTCAAAGAAAAGTAGGTCGCCAATGGGCGAAAAGGATGATAAAAGGGGAATAAGTCAAAAGATCATTTTCTGATCTGGATTCCGGGTTGCCTCGCTGAACTCGGCCCCCGGAATGACGGACTACAGGAAATCTATATCAATCTCCCATTGCAAATGCCAGTAACCCCAACCCTATCACCAGGAAAACCGCACTCACCACCGGTATCCCGCTCACCAGAAAAGGCGAATATTTGTCCAGTCCGAAGATGATTGCCGCACAGAGTATGAATGTCGATCCAATGATGGCCAGGATCGTGCGTTGATTCGCTTCCTTGATCTCATTGCGCAATTTTTCAATTTCGGGTGACTTGTTCTGCACGGTAATACGTCCATTACGCAGACGATCGACAAGATCAATGGCCTTGTTCGGCAAGTCAGGCAAACGATCCAGCCAGTATGGCAGGTTCTGTATCGTCCCCTTGAATAATCCGCGCAAACCGCCACGATCACTCATCCAGCGTTCCATTTGAGGTCTTGCAGTTTTCCATATATCCAGTTCCGGATATAGCTGCCGGCCCAGCCCTTCAATATTGACCAGTGTTTTCTGTAATAACAGAAGCTGTGGCATGATCACCATGCCGAAATTTCTGGCTGTCTGGAACAACCTTAATAATAAAGTCCCGAATGAAATTTCCCTGATGGAACGATCAAACAAGGGTTCACATACAGTACGGATGGCGGACTCGAATTCATCTACACGTGTACCGGCTGGCACCCAGCCTGATTCCACATGCAGCTCAGCCACACGCTGGTAATCACGGTTCAGGAAGGCAAGAAAATTTTCCGCAAGATAACGCTGATCAAATTCACTGAGAGAACTCATGATACCGAAATCAACGAACATGATGCGTGGGTGTTGATTCCGGTCACCCTTATTTGTCGTTGCAACAAAAATATTGCCAGGATGCATATCCGCATGAAAGTAGCTGTCACGGAACACCTGTGTGAAAAATATTTCAACACCGGACTCGGCCAGCCATTTCAAATCAACCCCGGCTGCCATGAGGCCATCAACATCACTGACAGGAATACCCGAGATGCGTTCCATGACCATGACATTCTCACGGGTTAGTGGCCACTCAATAGCCGGTATATAAAGTTTATCCGAATTTTCGAAATTCCGGCGCAACTGGGAGGCATTGGCAGCTTCGCGCAACAGATCCAGTTCACCCAGTATCGTCTTGTGGAACTCAGATACAACATTCGTTGGTTTCAAATTGCGGCCATCCTCGGAATAACGTTCGGCCTGTCTGGCCAGAAAATACATCAGGCCCAGATCACGCCGGATAATTTTTTCAATGTCCGGGCGTACTACCTTAACGATCATCTTCCTGCCGTCTTTCAGTGTGGCGGCATGTACCTGGGCTATGGAAGCAGATGCCAGTGGAGTTTCATTAAACTCGAGAAAAATTTCATTTATGGACTTTCCAAACGCCTTTTCAATAATCCGGCGCGCTTCCGATCCGGGGAATGGCGGAACGCAGTCCTGCAATTTTGCAAACTCATCTGCGATATCTTCCGGTAACATATCACGGCGTGTGGACAACAGTTGCCCGAGTTTTACAAATAGCGGACCAAGATCCTCAAGTGCCATGCGCAGGCGTTCTGCACGTGTTCCTTTTGCGCGATGTCCAAACCAGTTCCACGGCAACAGATTAAACAAAAACCTGACTGGCCTGAATAGATGCGTAGCAAAGATAATCTCATCCAGTCCATGACGAATCAGGATTCGTTGTATGGTAAGCAACCTGAACAGTTCGCCAAAATTAACCATGAAGCTGCCCCTTGCCTGTTATTATTTTTTGCAGTCTTGCTATCCTCAGTTGTAAACGTTCTGCATCATTACGTAACACATCTACTGCCGCGATATATTCTTCAACTTCTTCCCGATCCGGTAACATGTCTTTTTCATAGCGCAGGTATTCACTGATATCCATGCTGATGGTCCGGTGTGTTTCCTTTAATAACTTACTGGTTTGTGTGAGTATCCGTACCAGTTTATGTGCGGTCGTATCACCAAACCAGTGAGAAAGATGCTCTTCCCAGTCTATCTCCAGATTTCTGATAATCTGCTGGAAACGCTGGGCGAGTCCGGTATCGCCGATAATCTCCATCTCTGGCGAGAATGTTGTCACTTTGTCATCGCGGTTCAGCAGTAGTCCCATGAAGGCTGAAGGTCGCGCCTTGATCGTGACATTGGGCTTTGCATCATGTTCCGCTTTCATGATGATGCCCTGCTTATCAAATAGCAGAAATATTGCGGTATCCGGACCGGAAATTTCTATCTTGATCACCTTGCCGGAAAGTTCGCATATCGAAATAAATGTCTGTTCATCCTGTTGCAGGACATTGTTGATGAATGTCTGGATCTTTTCTGTGAGACTATGCGTAATCATATATGTCAGATCTTGTAGGCCCGATGTACGGCAACAATACCGCCCGTCAGGTTATAGTATTCCACCCGGGCGAAACCCGCTGCTTCG
>MGYU01000041.1 GCA_001801885.1 Gammaproteobacteria bacterium RIFCSPLOWO2_12_47_11 | reverse complement strand
CTGCGTCTGGCCCGGTTCAATACCCAAGCGGCCAGTGCAGGCAAACAGTATTTCCAGGGCCTGCCCAGTCCGGCAGCGGCAGCATTGATTGCGGGCCTGATCTGGTTTGCAGAAACACTGGAAATTGAAGATGGCGGTTCGATCCTGTTTATTACCTTTCCGGTTACTGTTATCGCCGGAATTCTGATGGTCAGTAATATCCGTTACCACAGTTTTAAACAATTTGATCTGAAGGGCCGCGTCCCCTTTATTGCCGTGCTTATCGTGGTACTGGTGTTCGTATTTATTGCCAGTGAGCCATCCTCGGTGTTGTTTCTGGTTTCACTGTTTTATGCGACTTCCGGGCCGGTTTACACATTGATCGAGATACGCAAGCACAGGGCCAGCCGTAAATCACAGGAATCCATTAAGGAATAGTACACTCGGCAGTGGTTCATTTTGTCATTCCGAACGAAGGTGAGGGATCTCAAGACTTTAAAAAGACAGGATTTCTCAACCACTTCGTGGTTTCGAAATGACAGTATTTATATTACAAATTTCAAATTGAGCCATTACCGTGCGCTCTAAATACTTGCAAATATCAGTAATGGCGCTATATTCCTAACCATGATTCAGCACAACAGACAATTCAGCTTCCTCTTGTTCCGCCAGGTGACCCTGACTGGCGTTCTGTTCCTGCTGCCCTGACCGGGCAAAAATACCTCATTTACATCATTTATTTCATATCGTCCGCATAGCGGATTTAATACATATTGTATCGCCTGTACTGCCAACGTTAGTATGGGCACAAGTGACGGAGCAGGACCATGAAAGATAAATTAATTATTTTTGACACAACTCTCCGGGACGGTGAGCAAAGTCCCGGCGCATCCATGACCAAGGATGAAAAATTACGCATCGCCAAGGCCCTGGAGAAGATGCGGGTGGATGTGATTGAAGCGGGCTTTCCGATAGCCAGTCCGGATGATTTTGAAGCGGTCAAACTGGTCGCCAGACTGATCAGGGGCAGCACCGTCTGCGCGTTGGCACGTGCCCTCGACAAGGACATTGATACCGCTGCCGAAGCATTGAAACCAGCGGCATCGGCACGGATCCATACCTTCATTGCCACCTCGCCTATTCATATGCGGGAGAAACTGCACATGCAACCGGAACAGGTTCTGGCGCAGGCCGTCCATGCCGTGAAACGCGCACGTAAATATACCGATAATGTGGAATTCTCGCCGGAAGACGCCGGGCGTTCAGAGATTGAATTTCTCTGCCGTGTACTGGAAGCAGTTATCGATGCCGGTGCCACGACGGTCAATATCCCCGATACGGTCGGTTATAATCTGCCGCATCAGTTTGGCGAATTGATCCGGCAATTGATCGAGCGCGTACCGAACTCGGACAAGGCAGTGTTCTCGGTACATTGTCATAATGATCTGGGCCTTGCGGTAGGCAATTCGTTGTCTGCCGTGCTCAATGGCGCACGCCAGGTGGAATGCACGATTAACGGACTCGGTGAGCGTGCCGGTAATGCGGCACTGGAAGAGATCGTTATGACCGTGCGAACACGTCAGGACGTGTTCCCTTGTGATACGACATTGGATACCACACAGATCGTGAATTGTTCGAAGCTTGTTTCCAGTATTACCGGATTTCCGGTACAACCGAACAAGGCCATCGTCGGGGCCAACGCCTTTGCCCATGAAGCCGGCATACATCAGGATGGTGTGTTGAAGAGCCGTGAAACTTACGAAATCATGCGCGCCCAGGATGTGGGCTGGCATGCCAACCGCATGGTCCTTGGAAAACACTCAGGCCGCAATGCTTTCCGTGCCCGCTTGATTGAGCTGGGCGTGGTGTTTGATCGCGAAGAAGATTTGAACGCTGCATTCAACCGGTTCAAGGAACTCGCTGACAAGAAACATGAAATTTATGACGAAGACTTGCAGGCGCTGGTGTCTGATACCATACAGGAGTCAGCAAAGGAGCGGATTAAACTGGTTTCCATGAAGGTCTGCTGTGAAACCGGCGAGATTCCGAATGCCATGGTGACATTATCTGTTGATGGTGAAGAACGACAGAGTCACAGTCCCGGTGGTGGCCCTGTGGATGCAACTTTCAAGGCAATCGAATCTATCGTGCACAGTGGTTCTGATCTGCAGTTATATTCGGTGAACAATATTACGACAGGTACAGATTCACAGGGTGAAGTCACGGTACGTATCGACAAAGGCGGCCGGATTGTGAATGGGCTGGGTGCGGATACCGATATTGTGATAGCTTCCGCCAAGGCCTATATTAATGCACTGAACAAGATTCTGGAGCCTGAAGAACGGGCGCACCCCCAACAGATATGACCTCAAAATTACTACGCTTGACGATACGTCGTTGAAAACGGTTTCGAAATGCTCATTTACTATCGTGTAAACTCCGCTTTCTCACCCATTTTCGCCTCGTCTCGTCTGCGCTCGTTTAATTTTGAGTTTCAGGGTTGATTTAAAATGGGACTGAATATTACACAACAATGTTACCTGCAGAAAATGGGCATAGATATCTATGTGCCCAGACAAGACCATGCTGCTGATGTTGTGGCAGCGATCGGACAGGTTCATACGCCGGTTGATACAGGCATTGATCGGCCTGAATGGGAGTCGCTGCGCAAACAGGTTGCTGCCTGTACCAAATGTGAATTGCACAAGGGCCGTATCCAGACGGTATTCGGAGTGGGTAATGTCAATGCAGACTGGATGATCATTGGCGAAGCCCCGGGCAGGGATGAAGATCAGCAAGGCGAACCTTTTGTTGGCCGTGCCGGCAAGTTATTGAATGCCATGTTGCATGCAATAGGTTTGCAACGTGAACAGGTGTTTATTGCAAATATCCTGAAATGCCGTCCGCCTGGTAATCGCGACCCGAGGCCGGAGGAAGTGGTGTGTTGTGAAGGTTATCTAAAACAGCAGATAGCCATGATCAAACCGAAGATTATCCTGGCTGTGGGCAGGATCGCGGCACAGAACCTCCTGAAGGTTGACACCCCGATCGGCCAGATGCGCGGCAACCGTTATGAATATCCGGAAGGCAATATCCCGGTGGTGGTTACCTATCACCCGGCCTATCTGTTACGATCACCCGGAGAGAAACGCAAATCCTGGCAGGACCTGCAAATGGCCATGAAGATATATAACTCATTAATATGAGTGCAGTATTAAAAATTTCGACGCCATCTTTCCGGCCCATGACCGAGGCAGATCTCTCTGTCATCATGGAGATAGAAAATTGTGCCTATAGTCATCCCTGGACAACAGCCATTTTTCAGGATTGTTTGCGTGTCGGGTACTGTTGCTGGGTGCTGGAATTGGATGAAGCGATCACTGGTTATTGCGTGATGTCAGTCGGTGCCGGTGAATGCCATCTGTTAAACCTGTGTATAGTTCCGGAGTTGCAGAACAACAGCTATGGCGCATTGCTGCTGGATCACATGCTGGAGATAGCCAGAAGTCATCATGTGGATACTGCATTCCTTGAAGTCAGGCCCTCTAATAAATACGCCATCAAGCTCTATTTTCGCGCCGGGTTCGACGAAGTCGGCATGCGCCGCGATTATTATCCAGCTCACTTTGGCCGTGAAGATGCGTTGATACTGGCACGCAGCCTGCTCTGAAGCACGCACGGATTTCTTCAGTCACTTTACCGCATTTGAGCTATAGAGGGTTTGTATGCCAGGCTGGTTGTTTATGGTGCTCGTTTCTCTTTCCTGAATCTGGCAAAATCTGTTTTCTATGAATACACCTGTGCCCAAAACTGCCGGATCCAAACTCAATATTCCTGACATTGAAGCTTTTGTCGGCAACACACCACTGGTCAGGCTGCAACGGCTGCCCGGCAATACCAGTAATCTTATTCTGGCCAAGCTGGAAGGGGACAATCCGGCCGGTTCGGTGAAGGACAGACCGGCAGTGAGCATGATTAAATACGCGCAGGAACGTGGCGAGATCAAACCCGGTGATACATTGATTGAGGCTACCAGCGGTAATACCGGTATTGCGCTGGCCATGGCTGCTGCTATACGTGGTTATAAAATGGTATTGATCATGCCGGAGCATATGAGTATGGAACGGCGTGCGGCAATGTATGCCTTTGGTGCCGAGATCATCCTGGTCAGCAAGGAAGCGGGTATGGAGGGCGCACGTGATCTCGCTGAACAGATGCAATGTGAAGGCAAGGGCCGGGTGCTGGATCAGTTTGCCAATCCGGACAACCCACGTTCACATTATGAAGGTACCGGCCCGGAAATCTGGCGTGATACCGAAGGCAAGATCACACATTTTGTCAGTGCCATGGGTACCACAGGTACCATCATGGGTGTGTCGCAATTTCTGAAAGAAAAAAATCCGGATATCCAGATCATCGGTGTGCAACCGGCAGGCGATGAAAATATTCCGGGTATCCGGCGCTGGCCTGAAGCTTACCTCCCGAAGATATTTGATCGCAGTCAAGTCGATCAGATCATCGATATAACTCCCAAAGAAGCGGAAGAGATGACCAAACGGCTGGCAGCGGAAGAGGGCATCTTTGCCGGTATTTCCTCCGGTGGTGCTATCTCTGCTACATTAAGATTTTCCGCTACAGTGCAGAATGCTGTGATCGTGACGATCATCTGCGATCGCGGTGATCGGTATCTGTCTACAGGGATATTTGATCGAAAATAATTGAAAAAAAGAATTCAGAATACAGAAGCCAGAATACCGGAGTAAAAAATTGATATGATGACAAATAATCACATACTTCTCCTGACTTATCTACATGGACGTAGTGTATGCTGGAAATGCCGGGAGCAATTTCCAGTGCCTGCTTTATGAACATCCTCGTTTTTGACATTGAAACCATCCCGGATATCGAAACCGGCCGCCGTTTGTACAATCTTGAAGGATTGAATGACCGTGATACGGCCGAGGCGATGTTTGCCCAGCGCCGCCAGCAGACCGGCGGTAATGAATTCCTGCGTCATCATCTGCATAAAATCGTTGCTATCTCGGTGGTATTGAGGACTGGCGACAAGATCAGTGTCTGGTCACTGGGTGATAAAGATTCAGATGAGCAGGAGATTGTGCAGCGTTTCTTTGATGGCATTGAACGTTATACCCCGATGCTGGTGTCATGGAATGGCCGCGGATTTGATCTGCCTGTATTGCATTACCGCGCCATGTTGCACGGTATCAGTGCCCCACGTTACTGGGAAACGGGGGGTGATGACCAGAGTTTCAAGTGGAACAATTACATCAGCCGTTACCATGAACGCCATACAGACCTGATGGATATCATTGCCGCTTATGATCCACGCGCTTTTGCCCCACTGACAGAGATCGCCAGCCTATGCGGTTTCCCCGGCAAGATGGGTATGAGCGGTGATCAAGTCTGGGACAATTATATAGAGGGTAATATTGAGGCGATTCGCAATTATTGCGAAACCGATGTCCTGAATACTTATCTGATTTTCCTGCGGTATGAACTCATGCGCGGACGTAAAACCCGGTCAGGTTACGATACGGAATGTCAAAAAGTACGTGAGATGTTAAAGGCGGAAGGAAAACAGCATTTGCTGGAATTTCTGAATGCGTGGAAATATTAGTCAATTGTCATTTGTCCGTTGTCAGTTGGAAAGTGATAAATCAGCAATCACCTGCCGTTCCTGCGCATCCCTGCGCTCACGGCGTTAGTGCATCCATACACGTCATTACCAATCACTAATCACCATTCACCAATCACTGACTTATTCATGTCCCGCCGTAAACGTTTATCGACTGAACCCGTCACTGTCACCATAGAATCCCTTTCCCACGAAGGGCGCGGTGTAACACATGTTTCAGGCAAGACTGTATTTGTTGATGGCGGGTTACCTGGTGAGGATGTGGTTATTCAATACACCCGCCAGCATTCACGCTACAGTGAAGCGAAGATACTTGAAATACTGCAATCAGCACCGGATCGCGTCGATGCAAAATGCGAACATTATGGTGTATGTGGTGGTTGCAGTTTCCAGCACGTCAAGCCGGATTACCAGATCAGGCACAAGCAGGACACTATGCTGGAACAATTACGGCATATCGGCGGTGTGCAACCGGAAATAATATTGCCGCCGTTGACAGGTCCGGTATGGGGTTACCGGCGCCGGGCGAGGCTGGGGGCAAAATATGTTGAGAAAAAACAGAAGTTACTCATTGGCTTTCGTGAAAAAAATTCATCGTTCTTGGCAGATATCAAACAATGTGAAGTGTTGCATCCTTCGGTCGGTTTCATGATGGATGACTTGCAGAAACTGATCAGCCGGTTGTCTGTTTATCGCCAGTTACCACAGGTCGAGGTTGCCGTTGCTGATAATGTTACTGTCCTGGTGTTCAGGCATCTGGCAGATTTGAGTGAATCTGATATTGGTCTGTTAAAAAATTTTGAAATTGACAAGAATATAAATATTTACCTGCAACCGGGCGGACTGGATTCCATCCATCCATTGACACCGGAACGTGCGGTTGACCTTTTTTACTGGTTATCTGATCACCAGATCAAATTTAATTTTCTGCCTGTTGATTTTATACAGGTCAATCAGCACATCAATAATGAAATGATTACCCGGACGCTGGGTCTGCTGGAACTCTCAGGTCAGGATAATGTGCTTGATTTGTTCTGTGGTCTGGGCAATTTTTCACTGCCGATGGCAAGGCAATGCAATCATGTTACGGGGGTAGAGGGAGATGCAGGATTGATCGAGCGGGCGATGGCCAATGCAGTGTGCAATAAAATCAGTAATGTAGAATTTCATGTGTCAGACCTTGCCGATGATGATATACAGGCAAACTTCATTAACCATGAATACAGCAAGATATTGCTTGACCCTCCGCGTGCCGGTGCCATGAAAATAATCAACCGTATGGGCTTTTATGGAACAACGCGTCTTGTTTACATCTCCTGTAATCCGGCCACGCTCGCACGTGATGCGGGTATACTGGTCAAAAACAAGGGATTTGATTTGCAACAAGCGGGAGTTATGGATATGTTTCCGCATACATCCCATATTGAATCGATAGCGTTATTTGTCCGTTGAGACACGAACCTATCTCAAAATTGCTGCGCTTGGCGATACTGCGTTGAAAACGAACTCAAAATGCTCATTTACTGCCGTGTAAACTCCGCTTTCTCGCCCGTTTTCGCCTTGTCTCACCTGCGCTCGCACGATTTTGAGATAGGTTCGAATATTTCGGATCGTCCATGCAGGATTATTGTTTTTGTTCTGCTTATTCTGTTGTCTGTGGGATGTACTAAACAGGATGATAACGCTATCAGGTTTGGATTAAGCACTACGCCGATCACACTTGACCCGCGTTTTGCTACCGATGCAGTCTCACACCGGATCAATCGCCTGATCTATCAGCGTCTGGTAGATTTTGACGAACACTATCATATGGTGCCTGCACTGGCTGAATGGGATAAGCTTCAACCAACTCACTATCGTTTTAAGTTGAAACCGGGTGAGAGGCGTTTTCATAATGGTGATTATCTTGCTGCCAATGATGTCAAGGCCACGTATGATTCCGTGCTTGATGCCAGCAATATCTCACCCCATCGTGCCACACTTGCCAATATTGATCGAATCAAGGTGATAGATAACGATACGATAGATTTCTACCTGAAAAACACCGATCCATTATTTCCCGGCCGCCTGGTCATCGGTATCCTGCCGGAGCGGCTGATTTTGTCCCGGCATCCGTTTCATCAGTTACCCGTCGGTAGTGGCGTACTGAAATTATCCGGCTGGCCAATTGAAGACACCCTGAAATTGCAGAGGGTAAAAGACAGGCAGATGATTGAATTCATCACAGTGAAGGATTCCACGGTACGTGTATTAAAACTTCTGCGCGGCGAGATCGATCTGATCCAGGGCGATCTGCCATTTGAATTAATGGACTGGTTACGAGGCAATGAAAACATTGCAATTGAAACAGTGCCAGGCAACGTCTTCACCTATATCGGGTTCAACATGCAGGACCCGTTGCTTGTAAATCTGAATATCCGCCAGGCCATTGCCTATGCCATTGATCGTGATGCTATTATTCAATATGTGCTGGGTGCAGCGGCACACAAGGCCGGTGCCATGTTGCCTCCCGGGCATTGGTCCGGGCATCCGGATCTTCATGGATTCGATTACGAACCTGAAAAGGCAAAAGAACTGCTTTCGCAGGCAGGTTATGGGCAGGCCAACCCGTTAAAACTCGGTTACAAGACTTCCAACAATCCGTTGCGGGTGCGTCTTGCCACTATTATCCAGTATCAATTGAAGCAGGTGGGTATCGATGTCAACGTACAAAGTTATGACTGGGGCACATTTTATGGAGATATCAAGGACGGGCGTTTCCAGATGTACAGTCTGTCCTGGGTAGGTCTCAAGATGCCGGATATTTTCAGGTATGTATTTCACAGCACATCAATGCCCCCTGATGGCGCCAACCGTGGACGTTATATTGATCCCGTTGTGGATGGATTGATTGAAACGGCTGAGAAGAACACAAGCCTTGAAGAACAGGCTGATATATACAAGGAATTACAGGCCTACTTGCAGCAGCAATTGCCCTATGTCCCGCTCTGGTATGAAGATAATATACTGGTGCGGCAGAAAGATATCAGCGGCTATAATTTATCAGCGGATGGCAATTATGATGGGTTAAAGGACGTACGGCGAATTCGTTAAATTATCAATATGCAAAATAATCTGCACATCGAAATCAATATCCGCGAACAAACCCTGAAATTGTTCAATGGTGATGATTTGGTAAAGCAGTATCCTGTTTCCACAGCCAGGAATGGGCCCGGCGAACTCATGGACAGCGAATGCACACCACGGGGTTCACACATTATTTCTGAAAAGATCGGGGCAGGTTATGCACCAAATACTGTGTTTGTCTCACGCGACCCTGCGGGTGAATTGTATACACCGGATCTGTGTACACAGTTTCCTGATCGCGACTGGATACTGACACGTATCCTGTGGTTGAGCGGTACAGAACCGGGGTGCAATCAGGGAGGTAACGTTGACAGCCATGATCGGTATATCTACATACATGGATCACCGGATGATGTGGAGATGGGCAAACCGGGGTCACGTGGGTGTGTGCGCATGCGGAATGAGGATGTGATGGAATTGTTTGATCAGGTAGGGGAGGGGACACCGGTTTATATTTCAGAAAAATAATTGGTGATTACCAAGGATCTGGCACTAATTTGGTTAATGAGTTCAGTAATAGCTAAAACAAATCTTTTTGCCGGTATTTGATCTAGATCAAATTCTCCGGTTTTTAACTGTGAAACTATCTCCCCGGTTTGTCTTTCTTTCCGGATAATGCTGTTATAAAAAAAGAAGAAAAGTGAAACAATTTGATATTTGTACTGCCTAATTTCCTGAAATTAATCCGCAGCCCTGTCCATTGCCTGGATCATGCGCTGCACAGCCATGCAAGGGGATTTATCCTTACGCGGCAATTTAAAAAACGTAGACTTGGGAGATAATCTGATGAACAATAAAAAAAATACAGTGTCCGGTAGCAGAACAATATCGAGGCACCGCATAGCATCAGCGGGTTTGGCTGCATGTCTGGTTTTTTCATTCGGTAGTTTAGACCCTTTTGCCAATTTTTTGATTTCCTCAGCCGCTGCTGAACCGGCGCCGATCGATGGCGGACAGTTATACAATACTTACTGTACTATTTGCCATAAGACGGGTTTGAATGCTGCACCTAAATACGGCAGCAAACCCTTGTGGGCCAAACGCATAGCGCAGGGCCGGGACACTGTGTATGCAAACTCAATTAACGGGCTGCGGGGCATGCCTCCCCGGGGCGGTTTCGCCCATTTAACCGATGAAGAAGTGATCGCTGCGACAGATTACATGGTTCGTGGCAGTGGTGGCTGGGTCGATTAACTAATCAACTCATCAGGATGACCCGATAAAAAGGCCGGGAGTTCGTGAGAAATAATCTCTTGTGATACCGGGCCTTTTTATTTGCATACAAGAAGTTTTTCTTCACATTTATTCAAACCACACAACGCAATACGAGATATGGCACAAGATTAAACATTATGATCCCAAGCTTGAAAACTGCCATGCCGGCATAGTGAATCGCATCGAAATACTGGAGGGGAATATTGAACCACCGGCCATGCAAGCGATACATCCAGTCGTGTGCAAGAACGAAGAAAAAAAACCATAACAGCAACAGGCCATAATTGACTACAGTACTCCATGCCAGGACAGTACGGATTAATTCAGTAGTCATCATTTATCTCCGGTTATCAGACAAATTGTGGTTCAGTGAATTTTATATCAGACCTCTTTAATTTAGTTAAAACGATAAAATAGTTTCAATTTCACTGACGCGGGCGATATTGAGCAGTTTTTTCGGTGCACCCACTATTTCCATTGTCCTGTTTGCGAGATCAGCCTTGCGTTTCCATTCCAGTAGCAGTGCCAGACCGGCACTGTTGACATAGGTAACACCGGAGAGATCAATCGTGATTGACGTATATTCCGGGAACAGTTCATTGGCACGCAGGTTGAGTGGTATAACACTGTCAAAATTCATCACTCCAATAAGCAAGAATCTACCAATGCCATCATTGCTTTCTGAGAGAGTAAGGGTGCATTCCGATTCTTTTTTCATATCATCCAGTTTCATTCGGAAATCTTGTCCGCGATGATGCGCCCGATCATTTGTTCAAGGATCATTGCAGAATCCGCCATCAAGAGCCTGTCCCCATCTTTCAGGTAATCGTCTTCAGCGCCTGGCAGCAGTTCGATATATTGTTCTCCCAGTAGCCCTGCCGTGTAAATACTGGCTCTGGAATCTGCCGGGAACTGATTGAAATTTTGCTGGATACTGAGAGTAACAATGGCTGAATAGGTTTTATCATCATAGGCTATATTGCTGACCCGGCCGACCAGGACGCCGCTGGCCTTGACCGGAGAACGAATGCTCAACCCGCCAATATTATCAAAACGGGCAGTGACCTTATAAGTATCTCCGGTAGTGACAGTGCTTAAATTGCTGACCTTCATGGCCAGTACGAACAGCGCAGCAATACCTGCTGCTACGAATACCCCAACCCAGATTTCCAGTGTGTGCCGAGTCATAGTCAGTTTGTCTCCAATGTTAAGGCAGTTAAAATAAAATTCAGTGCCAGGACTGCCAGCGAGGCATGCACGACACTTTGGGTCGTTGCTCTTCCGACACCTTCTGAAGTTGGTACCGTATCGTAACCTTCAAAGAGTGCTATCCATGTGGCTACAAAACCAAACGTAATACTTTTCCATACCCCGTTCATAAAATCTTCATGAAAATCCACTGATTTCTGCATCTGCGCCCAGAAAGCGCCGTCATCAACACCCAGCAAGGCAACACCTACAAAATAACCACCATAAATACCGACTGCACTGAATATAGCAGCAAGCAATGGCATGGAAATGAAACCGGCAAGAAAACGCGGCGCAATGACGCGTTTAAACGGATCAACGGCCATCATTTCCATTGCCGAAAATTGATCTGTTGTTTTCATCAGACCCAGTTCCGCTGTCAAAGCTGATCCTGCACGGCCTGCAAAGAGCAATGCCGTCACTACAGGGCCCAGTTCACGTACCAGGGTCAATCCGACCATGGTCCCGAGTGAAGACTCGGAATTGAAACGTACCAGGATATTATATCCCTGCAGGCCAAGTACCATTCCGACGAATGCACCTGCTACCAATACAATAATAATCGTCAATACACCGACGGAATATAATTGCTGAAATACCAACCATGGTCTCACAATAGCAAACGGGATACTTTGAAATATCCTTGACAGGAAAAGAGCACTGCGTCCGGTACGTTCAAATAAATGTGTGGCCCATTGGCCCAGCAACTCAAAACAATTGATTATCCAGCATACGATATTTTGCATTTATTCAGGTTCCAAACAGGTCTTTACTGTATTCAGGCGCAGGATAATGGAAATGTACAGGTCCGTCAGGAAGTCCCTTGAGGAATTGTCTGGCCCACTCAGAGTGGGTTTTTTCAAGTTCTGCGGGTGTGCCCTGATCCATAATGTTGCCATTGCTGATGATGTAGATGTAGTCAGCAATCATGGATACCTCAGCTACATCGTGGGACACAATGATGCTGGTGAGGCCCAGGTTGTCATTCATGGTTTTAATAAGTTTGATTAATACGCCCATGGAGATTGGGTCCTGTCCGCTGAATGGTTCGTCGTACATGATCATCATGGGATCAAGAATAATCGCACGAGCGAGGGCAACACGCCGTGCCATGCCTCCGGAGAGTTCTGCCGGCATCAGGTTTGCGGCACCTCTTAATCCGACTGCATGCAGCTTGATCAATACCAGATAACGGATCATGCGTTCATCAAGGCGGGTATGTTCGCGTAAAGGATAGGCAATATTTTCGAATACATTCAGGTCTGTCAGCAGTGCTCCGGTCTGAAACAGCATCCCCATGCGTTTTCGCATTTCAAACAAATCAGATTGTCCCAGACTATGGATGTCCTGTTCTGCAACGATGATGGTGCCTGCCTCCGGGGTGAGCTGGGCGCTGATCAATTTTAACAGGGTGGTCTTGCCGGAACCGCTGGGACCCATAATGGCAGTGATCTTTCCACGTTGAATGTCCAGATCGACACTATCAAAAATGACGCGGGATCCGCGGCGGAAACGGAGCTCCCTGATTTGTACCAGATTATCCATGCAGGATTACACCGGAAAATTCCGGTTTGAGGGGATTATATAACTTGAACGGGAGCACGTTCGGACATCATAAACATGCAAGCGTTAAACTGCCAGGAGCTATTACATGCGAAGTCATCTCCGGGTCTTCCAGCGGAATGCAGTCAGGAAAACTCCGGATGAATTCATCTATCCCCAGTATATGTATCTCGTCGCTGAAGGTATTGTGATAACTTTTTATAAGGCTTATCCCGTCAATAATCAGGTCGGCGGCCTTCCAGCCCTTTTCATCCTGGTACATTGAATACTCTATCGGAAGCGGTTTTGCCCCGTCCCGGGTTATGGTTTGCCGCACTGAGACATAGCCCTTTTCACCAATGGGTTTGGCGGGTTCATAGGTAATTGACTGGTTATTGTAGCTGAGCAGGATTCTGGCATATCTCTCTACAAGCATATTTCTAAAATCTTTGGAGAAGCAGGTTCTTTCCCGTTCGCCGAGTTTCTGCCAGTAGTCACCAAGGACCAGTTTGGACATTACGGCAAAATCAAAATGCGGAATAATAAGTTCCTGCACCAGGATTTTTAAATACTCAGGATCTCTTTTCAGTTCATCCCGATCCAGATTAAGCCACCTGAGTACCTCGTCTGTTGTTTTGCGTACAGCATCCTCCGCTGAAACAGGAGAGGCAGGCGCAAGTTGGCAAAATAGCAGCAGGGACAGAAGAAACAGATAAACCGGTTTTCTCATATGTTGACCATTCATATTTTAAATGTCTGTATATAACGATACCGGGTATTTAAAAAAATATAAATGCAGAACAATTATATATTTGCAATCTATTTGATCTGCATCAACAAGGTTTTTATCAGTTTTCCGGTTATTTCCTGTCAACCGGTGATTGCCCGGCGCGTTAATACGGGTGTAAATACTCATAACCAACCGGAGTGTACGATGAATATTAAACAATTAATGACTGTGAGCTTTATGGGCCTGCTGGCAACGGGTTCCTATGCCTTGCCCGTTATGGCTGATGAGGTTGAGAATCCGTCAGGCGGACAGACCATGGAACGTGTTGAAGGCAGGCATATGGAATGGCGTGAACGCCGGGAAAACATGAGCCCGGAAGGAAGGGAGAAACACAAGGCCGAACACGAAGCCCTGCGGGAGAAGATGAAAAATATGACGCCGGAAGAAAAGCAGTCTTTCTGGAAACAACGCCGGGAAGAAAAACTGGCGAACATGACTCCTGAAGAACGTAAGGCCTTTGAAGAGCGCCGTGCTGAAATGAGGAAAAAGTTCGAGAGCATGACGCCGGAGGAACGGGATGCCTTCCGCAAAAAACGCCATATGAAATGGAAAGAAGATCGGGAGGAGGGTGTCTGACCAGCGTTGAAAAATTTAGGGCAGGTGTAACAGCGGTACTATCCCGCTGCACCATTGTTTGCAGTATGATGTCCTGCGTACTTATACAACCAGCACGAGGGAAAGACCTCTGGAACAGCGACAGGAACTGGATCATTTTCTTGGCAGTGTACAAAAACGGGCATTCCGTATGGCCGAAATAGCAACAGGCAACCGGGAAGATGCGTTCGATATTCTGCAGGACGCAATGTGCAGATTCGTGGAAAAATACAGCACACGGAATTTTGCTGAATGGATGCCCCTGTTCCATACAGTATTGCAAAACCGGATCAGGGACTGGTACAGAAGGGAGGTTGTCCGCAACCGCTTCAGGGTATGGTTTGGGCAATCTGCTGATGAACAGGATACAAATAGTCTGGAAAATCTGGCAGATGGGCGGGGACGCTCTCCCGAGCAGCAGTTACAAAGCAGGCAGGGGATGGAAGTGCTTGATCAGGCCATCAGGCAATTGCCAGTCCGCCAGCAACAGGCCTTCATGTTGAGGGTTTTCGAAGGCATGGATGTTACGCAGACAGCAAAAGCGATGAGTTGTACAACCGGTAGTGTAAAAACACATTATTCAAGGGCGATACATACATTACGAGAGAAACTGGACGGGCATTGGCCATGATTGGAGACAAAACGGAACAACAGTTCATTGATGAAGTAAAGACTGTTTTTGATCAAAACGTTGAACAGATTGATGCGGAAACAGTATCAAGACTGAACAATATCAGAAATATCGCACTCGACACTGCAACGGGGAAATCCCGTCACTGGATCTTATACCCGGCCGGTGCGTTCGCAGCGGCCGGTCTGGCGATTATTATATTTAATGTTATCCAGCATGATGTATCGACAGCGACGATCAGGGCAGAAGACATCGAGATAATATCTGCTATTGACGGGCTTGATTTTTATGAAAACCTGGAGTTTTACAGGTGGTTGGAAGAATATGAAACTTCGACCTGATGTCTTTATAAAGACAAATTTTCTTTTGTTTTTTATCTGTAGTTGTCCTGCCAACGCTGCTGACAAGATACCCTGGGAACAACTGAGCGGTGATCAACAGGAGATTCTGGAGGTATTAAAGGAGTCCTGGGACGAAATGCCGCCTGTGAGGCAGCAAAGATTGCAAAAAAAAGCTGAAGACTGGCAGCAGCTGCCGCCGGAAGAACGAGAGCTTATGCAAAAAAGAATGCAGCATTGGCAATCATTAAGTCCTGAGCAGCGTGAAGATATCCGGGCGCACTACAAAAAGTTTAAGGATCTACCGCCGGATGAACAGAAAGAACTTCGTGAAAGGCGACACTGGTTCAGTAACCTGTCACAAGAAGAGAAGCGGCAGTTAAGATCACGATGGGAAAGTATGACACCGGATCAGCGGCGTGCCATGGCAGAAAAGGGTGGGCGCCTGCCGCCTGAGCGCCGTCAAAAATTACGGCAATATATCGATAATCTACCACCGGAAGAAAGACGTGAATTTCGCAGGAAAATGCATGAGATGACAACGGAGGAACGACAGAAACTGGTCAGGGAAATTCTTGGTGACTAGTAATTGGTAATTAAGATTGTCTCTGATAACTTTCTAATCACAGATCGCTATTCACAAATTACTGCCTGGACTTACTGGATTCTTTCACCAGCATTTTCGCAAATTGTTTGATTTGCATATCGTATAGCACAAGTTCACCCCCGGTCTTGATTGCCCTGAGGGATATACTGCCGATCAGCATCAGCAGCATCAACATAATAATCCAGGCAAAGAAATAGGATATCCGTACATGACTATCAGCAGCATCAGCTGATCCCCGGCGGGTTCCCTGCCTGTTTGCGTCAGAGGTTTCTTCACCTTCTACCGGCTCTGTAATAACAGCATCCCTGATGGAGGAGAGACTCTTGTCAATATTGGATCCTTTTTCAATAGCGAGTGCAAAATATTCGATGGACTTTGGGTTCTGATACAGATCCATGGCCTTGAGCATGACATACAAGGCGACGTAAACACCGGCGATTAACAGAAACAATCCTATAAAACGGACAAATATGCTCATTATTCCCTTGCCCACATCATCAATATTATTATCATTCATGTTATTGCTATCTTATGTGACTCACTGATAATACCCGTATTCTACTATTAATTGCGGAAATAACGCGAGCCTGTAACTGCCCTTTATGCACTGTTCCCCACATAAAAAACATACCTGCAAATATCCTATCCCATGCTGAATTATCTCTATGCAAGATGTATCACCGCGATTATCGTGATATTCGGCGTGTCTACACTTGTATTCCTGCTGATCCATATCGTGCCAGGCGACCCGGTCGAAGTAATGCTTGGGGAAACTGCGCAGTTGGCCGATAGGGAGGCATTGCGCACTGCGCTGGGATTGCATCTGCCCCTGTACCAGCAGTGGCTGAATTTCATGTCACAACTTTTTACTCTTGATCCGGGCACTTCCATCTATTCGAAACGGGAGATCTCTTCTCTTCTGGCAGAACGTATTCCACCCACTGCACTATTGGCGTGTGCAAGTATCATTACTGCAATATCAATTGCATTGCCCCTGGGTATCATGGCGGCAGTGTACAGAGGCAGCCGTTGGGACATCGGCGCCATGACCCTCTCCATGTTTGGTATTTCCATTCCCAATTTCTGGATGGGGCCACTGTTGATCATGGTTTTTTCACTCTGGCTCGGCTGGTTTCCTGTCAGCGGAAATGAAGGGTTTGCTTCGTTGATATTGCCTGCATTCACCCTGGGTACAGCACTCGCCGCATTACTCTCACGCATGGTCCGGGCGTCGTTACTCGAAATATTGAATGAAGATTACATCCGTGCAGCACGCGCACGCGGGCTTTCGCAATTGGCTGTGATATTGCGTCATGCTTTGCCGAATGCGGCTTTACCGATCATCACAGTGCTCGGCATGCAGTTTGGTGCTTTACTGGCCGGTGCAGTGATCACAGAGACAATATTTTCCTGGCCGGGCGTCGGGCAACTCACTATAGAAGCCATACAGAAAAGGGACTATCCGGTCGTGCAGGCCTGTGTATTATTGATCAGTCTTACCTATGTCACTGTCAATTTACTGACCGATCTTGCCTATGCATTTCTGGACCCACGGGTGAGGCTGGAAAAATGAACCGCTATTTATCCTTTCCTGTGATCGTGCTGTCCGCATGGTGCCTGCTTGCACTGAGTGCAACTTTATTGTCACTGCGGCCGGACGAGATTATTTTACAGAAGATACTGGCACTCCCGGAATGGCAGGCCTGGCTGGGATATGATGATCTGGGACGCCCGATTGCAGATCGGATGATCATGGGCGCCAGAACTTCATTGCTGGTTGCATTCAGTGTGGTATTTATTTCATTCGTTGTGGGAACAATCATCGGTGTGTTTGCAGCCTGGTTTGGCGGCTGGTGGGACAAGATTAGTGTATTGATTATTGATATATTCATTGCCTTCCCCGGTATACTGCTTGCCATTGCCCTGGCCGGTCTGCTGGGGCCGGGCATCATGAATGCAGTCATAGCATTATCTATAGTAGGTTGGGTCGGATTTGCGCGGCTGGCACGGGCGCAGACATTGACCATTAAACACCGTGAACACGTAACTGCCGCGAGGGCGTTGGGCACCAGGACATCCCGCATGGTTTTTCGTCATTTGTTACCATTGATTATGGCGCCTTTGATAGTCGAAGCTACTTTTGCCATCGCCGGTACCGTAATTGCCGAGGCGAGCCTTTCGTTTCTTGGTCTGGGTGTGCAGCCGCCGGATGCATCATGGGGCAGCATGATCCGTGAAGGCACACGTTATATGCTGGTCGCCCCGCATATGGTACTGGCACCAGGTGTCGCCATATTTCTGGTTGTATTGTCAATAAATTTATTAGGGGACAGGTTAAGAGATAAAATGGACGTCCGGCTAAACAACGGCAAGTAAATTTCCTCCGTATGCCTTGTCGAGGTGTGAGGAAGCGTTAGCGCAAAAATGACAGGATATCATTTTTAGCAAAGCTGAGCATGGATGCGAATCTTTGCGGCGCGTGAACGCAACGAATATCGAGAGAAGCCAAAGGCCAAGGCATCCGGAGAAGGTTTTCTTGGAGACTTCTTTTTGAAAAGAAGTCTCTCGCCGGTTAAGGCGAAACAATATATAAAAATGGAACAAAAATTTATTTATATATCGATTTAAAAAATTGTTAGATACCAAATAAATAATTTTATTACTCATTAATCATGTCACTTGGCCCCATCATGCTGGATCTGAAAGGATGCACCCTCACAGCCGGGGAACGCGAACTGTTGCAACATCCATTAACAGGCGGCGTAATCCTGTTTTCAAGAAATTATGAATCCATCGTACAGATTACTGATCTGTTGAAATCCATACATGCTGTGCGCGAACCAAGATTGCTGGTTGCGATTGATCATGAAGGTGGACGTATACAGCGCTTTCGTGAAGGTTTCACAAAATTGCCTGCCTGTGAATTGGTCGGTAAAACTTTTGATGATGACAATAAGCAGGGATTGCAGCTCGCCGAAAAGGCGGGCTGGTTGATGGCAATCGAACTGCGGGCAATCGGCGTGGATTTCAGTTTTGCGCCGGTGCTGGATCTGCATAAAGGAATAAGCAAGGTGATTGGTGATCGATCTTTTCATCGGGATCCGGAAACAGTGGCCACACTTGCGAAATGTTATATGCAGGGTATGCGTCGTGCAGGTATGGCTGCCGTAGGCAAACATTTTCCGGGCCATGGTTCGGTAGTTGAGGATTCACATCATGCTGTTCCTTCCGACAGCCGGCGGTTTGAGGATATACAACTGGATGACATGGTGGCATTTGAACGGCTGATCCATGCCGGAATTGCCGGGATTATGCCTGCGCATGTGATCTATCCGTCAGTGGATAACAAGCCGGCAGGCTTTTCGTCCATCTGGTTGAAAGAGATATTACGGCAGCAGTTGCAGTTTCAGGGTGCAATTTTCAGTGATGATATCAGCATGGCCGGAGCTGAACTGGCCGGAGATTACACAGGCCGTGCGAAAAGTGCGTTGTATGCCGGGTGTGATATGGTGCTGGTATGTAATAATCAGGAGGCAGCAGCGGAAATCCTTGAAAAATTTGACTACAGTCCCAATCCTGCATCTCAGGCGCGTTTGATCAGGATGCATGGCAAAAATCAATTAACTTATAATCAGATGAAGAAAGACAATGAATGGCAGGCAGTTGCAAAGGAAATAACGCAACTGAATATCACGCCTGAACTGGATCTGGGTGATGATGCGATTTAATTTTCTGAAATTTCTGAAATATCTTCTGACCACTGCTGGTTTGCTGGTCTGGACGTGTGTAGTGCGTGCCGAACAGGTCACGCAGAACGATTGCCGCACAGTAGAAACCGCAAGCCACAAAAAAAGTGAATCTCTTGATTATTCCAATGCGTTACTATGGAAGATATTCAAAGACGGGGAGACGCCGAGTTATATCTTCGGGACTATTCACGTGGCAGATCCCAGGATAACCAACCTGCCGGAGCCGGTAAATGAGAGGCTCAATAACGCCAGTGTTTATGTCATGGAGGCCTTGCCGGAGCCTGATGAGGCAATTCGTCTGTCACAAATGATGTTCTTCAGTGATGGAACGACTCTTAGGGATTTTATTGATACAGGATTATTTGATCGTGCAGCAGAAATTCTAAGCAACTATCAATTTACTGCAGAGACAGTGGCGTTTCTGAAACCCTGGGCCGCTTTTTTGATCATGAATTATCCGCCGGAGGACGGGCTGCCGCTGGATTTGCAGTTACTCGATACTGCCAGGGAAAATGGCGCGAAGTTGCATGGCCTGGAGACATTGACAGAGCAGGGGAATGTTTTCAGTGAGATGGAATTCGACACACAGATACAGCTGTTTATGGACACATTGTGTAATTATGAAATTGTCAGTAATGATTTTGAACAAATGAAATTGTTTTACCTCGACAAGAATTTACAAGGCCTGTTTAACTACAGTAATAAATATTCATTTTCAGAAGAAAAAATATACAAGGATCTTGTCAGGCGTTTGCTGACAGACAGAAATCACGTGATGGTGGAGAGAATGCAGCCTTTTCTTGAGCAAGGCGATGCGTTTATTGCCATCGGTGCCATGCATTTGCCCGGTGCTGACGGTGTTTTGTCATTGCTGGCAAACAAGGGTTACAAAGTTACTGCCATATATTAAAATTCAACGGGAACGATAATATAGAGAGGATCATGCAAACCATTTCTGCAGTAATTTCATATTTGAAACTGGATTCCTGGATCGTCCAGGTATTTGTTATTGTTTTTTTAACACTCCTGCTCAATTTTTTTCTGAAGAAAATACTTGTAAAAGTCCACACCCAGCTCAGAAAAACAAAAACATACCGGGATGATGCATTTATAGACGCAATACTTTCACCCTTGACCCTGCTAATCCGGGTATTGGGTCTGATATTTGCCGCTGAAATAGTCCGGGTTGAAACCGGCGCGCCCATATTTCTGGTCATTCCCGTAATACGCACCATAGGCGTGATATTTTGTCTGGCCTGGTTTCTGGTCAGGTTTATCCGGCGTATCGAAGAAAATATAGTCCGCCACAAAGAACAGGAAGACATCAGCTATGATCGTACGACGGTCGATGCCATTGGAAAGTTACTGCGAATCCCGGTCATTATTACTGCAATTCTGGTTGCATTGCAGTCGCTTGGTTACAGTGTTTCCGGTGTGCTGGCGTTTGGTGGTATAGGAGGTATTATTATCGGCTTTGCGGCGAAGGACCTGCTGTCAAATTTCTTTGGTGGTCTGATGATCTATCTGGATCGGCCATTCTCTGCCGGTGACTGGATACGCTCGTCTGACAAGGAGATCGAAGGCACTGTTGAACAGATTGGCTGGCGATTAACTGTGTCAGGACTTTTGATAAACGCCTCTTATATGTACCGAACTCCACATTTACTACGATCTCGGTTGAGAACCCGTCGCGGATGACCAACCGCCGTATCTTTGAAACCGCCGGTATCCGTTATGCAGATGTCGGCAAGATGGCTGATATTGTGGCTGCGGTAAAAAAGATGCTGGAAGGACATGACGAGATTGATACCAGCCAGACTCTGATTGTGAACTTTAACAGATTTGCATCTTCTTCACTGGATTTTTTCATTTACGCTTTAACCAAAACCACCAACTGGATCAAATTCCATGAGGTCAAACAGGACATACTGCTTAAGATTATTAATATCATCGTAAAGCATGGCGCTGAATGTGCATTCCCGGCATCCACCATTCATGTCCCGGATGGCATTTCAATGACTGAAAAGTAAGCTGACTGTTGCTTCCGTAAACAGTCCCTGTACTCTATGCATTATGGAATTAAACTTTACAAAAATGCATGGTCTGGGCAATGATTTTGCCGTAATTGATTGCTTTCAGCAGGAATTTACACTGACCCCGGAACAAATCAGGTCTCTCGGCGATCGACATTTCGGGATCGGCTTTGACCAGATGCTGGTTGTGGGTCCGGCGCGGAATAATAATGCGGATGTCAGTTACCGGATCTATAACAACGATGGTGGTGAAGTGGCCCAATGTGGAAATGGCGCAAGATGTATTGCTGCCTGGCTCTATAAACGGGGCATCGTGCGTAAGGAAGAGATTACTGCGGAAACAAGCCAGGGCCTGCTCAAACTCTATCATCTGGCGGATGGCCGAATCCGGGTCAATATGGGTATTCCGCGGCTGGAACCGGCGGATATCCCATTGCAAGCTGCCCGGCGCGAGCCCTGCTATCGGATTAAGATAAATAATCAGGAAATAATATTCAGTGCGGTTTCAATGGGTAATCCCCATGCCGTGCTGTACGTTTCCGATGTGGACAAGGCGCCGGTCCAGGAACTGGGAGCAAAAATTCAACAATCCCCCATGTTCCCGGAGGGGGTGAATGTGGGTTTTATGCAGATCATGGATTCCGGGCATATCCGGTTGCGGGTCTATGAACGTGGTACAGGCGAAACACTTGCCTGTGGCAGTGGTGCCTGTGCGGCTGTTGTGGCAGGTCGTCTTGACTCAAAACTGGCGGAGGAGACCGATGTGGCTCTCCCGGGTGGTCATTTACTGGTATCATGGCAGGGTGAAGGTGAACCTGTCTGGATAACCGGATCAGCCACATTTGTATATGAGGGACGGACAGTACTATGACGACGCAGAACGACACCAATCGCAGTATGCCATTGATCACCGCCGAAGATGTGGTGGATTTTCTGGATAAACATCCCGAATTCTTCATGGAACATTCTGAGTCTTTGAGCAGGCTGGAAGTCCCGCACACCGGTAGTGGTGATGCGATTTCCCTGGTCGAACGCCAGGTGCATGTCTTGCGCGAGCAGAATCAGCTCATCCGTAAACAGTTACACGAACTGATCGAAATAGCCCGTCAGAATGAAGAACTGGCAAGACGCATGCACAAACTTGCACTTACCCTGATGGATGCTGCCGAACCCAAAGACATCTTTTCCACGCTTTACGATAACCTTAGAAAAAATTTCCATGCAGACAAGGTTGCAGTACGTCTGTTTGGAGATCCCGCTTTTATCGATACCTTCGCTGGTCCTGAATTTGCCGGAAAAGATGCCAAAGAAAAATCCTTGTTCAAAACCATGATAGAAACGCATGAGCCTATATGTGGACGCATGAAGCAACAGCAGCAGGTATTTCTGTTCGGTGATGACGGCAACGAAATCGCTTCCTCAGTCATGGTGCCACTGCATGGGCCGGGTTGGGGCGGTATACTTTCTATCGGGAGTTTTGATCCACAACGGTTCCAGCCGGGGATGGGAGTTGAATTGTTGGCGAATATGGGAGAAGTGCTGAGTTTTATTATCAAGCCCTGGATAGCTGAACCTTAGTTCACTCTGCATTTCAGATTGTCATTTCGAGTGCAGCGAGAAATCTCCCGGGTGTTAATAAATGAAAGAGTCTGAAACCAGTTTAATCAACAGTTTTCTCGATTCCCTGCAGCATCTCTCGCCACACACCCGCAAAGGCTATCAACGCGATCTGAAATTTTTTCTGGAATATTGCAAGGATCAGCGCATAAAAAAATGGCAGGCTATGGATGGACACCGGGTACGCGGGTTTGTGGCCTGGCGCCATCGTCAGGGCGCAGGTGGTAAGTCACTGCAACGTAATCTCTCCGCCATCCGTGTTTTTTACCGGTATCTTATCGAACAGGGCGCGGCCAGACAGAATCCCGCACAAGGGATACTTGCCCCCAAAACGCCACGCAAGTTACCCAGGGTCCTGGATGCTGATCAGGCGACACAACTGATGTTGATAGATGACCAGAGCCCCCTGGCTGTGCGTGACCGGGCCATGCTGGAATTGATGTATTCTTCCGGCCTGCGTTTGTCGGAGTTGATTCAGCTTGATATGAACAATCTGGATTTAAAGGATGCAGTGGTCACTGTACTGGGTAAAGGTAAAAAGACCCGTACTGTACCGGTCGGCCGGCATGCCATAGCGGCATTGAGAAAGTGGTTTGGTATCCGGCAGGATCTGGTCAGGAGTGAAGAGGCCGCTGTGTTCGTCACCCAACGGGGCAAACGCATCAGTCCGCGTGCCTTCCAGCTACGGTTGAAACATTGGGCCATCAAACAGGGTATTCCCGGAAACGTACACCCGCATATGCTGCGGCATTCCTTTGCCAGTCATCTACTGGAATCCAGTGGTGATCTGCGGGCGGTACAGGAGTTACTCGGCCATGCCGATATCAGCACCACACAGATTTATACACATCTCGATTTTCAGCACCTGGCCAGGGTTTATGATGCGGCCCATCCCAGAGCGCACCGGAAAAAGGCCTGAAAAACTATTGCGCCAGGCCACACTTCGTTAAAAACCGGCCCGGAATACTCATTCAAAACTATTGGGAACCTGTTAAGAGGTTGTTTTTTTCCAGCACGGCACAATCTTGGGTAGAATATCCCTCCCGCTTAATCAGGAGATTACATTTGGAGCAATTCAGAGGAACGACCATATTATCCGTACGCCGTGGTAAGAAAGTAGCGCTCGGCGGAGACGGCCAGGTATCACTGGGTGATACCGTGATGAAGGGCAATGCCCGCAAGGTCCGGCGTCTCTATAAAGACCAGATCCTGGCGGGTTTTGCCGGCGGTACGGCGGATGCCTTCACCTTATTTGAACGGTTTGAGGGCAAACTGGAAAAACACCAGGGTAACCTGATGCGCTCTGCCGTGGAACTGGCCAAAGACTGGCGTAGCGATAAAATGCTGCGCCGGCTCGAGGCCATGTTATGTGTCGCGGACAAAAATACTTCACTCATTATCTCCGGCAACGGCGATGTGATCGAGCCGGAAGACAATATCATGGCCATTGGTTCCGGCGGTTCGTTTGCCAGGGCCGCCGCGCTGGCCATGTTGAAAAACACCGATATGGGCGCACGCGAAATCGTCGAAGGCGCGCTTAATATCGCTGCCGATATCTGCATCTATACCAATCATTCGCTGACCATCGAAGAACTGTCAGCCGAATAATCCACCTTAATCCCGGAATTATTTTATATGTCAGAGTTGACTCCTAAAGCTATTGTTACCGAACTGGACAAACACATCATCGGCCAGGATGCAGCCAAACGTGCGGTTGCCATTGCCCTGCGAAATCGCTGGCGCAGAATGCAGGTGAAAGAAGAACTCAGAAACGAGATCACACCAAAGAATATTTTAATGATCGGCCCGACCGGTGTCGGCAAGACCGAGATTGCGCGGCGTCTGGCCAAACTCGCCAATGCGCCATTTATCAAAATCGAGGCCACCAAATTTACCGAGGTCGGTTATGTGGGCCGTGATGTGGAATCGATTATCCGCGACCTTGCCGATATTTCAGTGAAGATGATGCGTGAGGCCGAGGTGGCCAAGGTGAAGGATCGGGCGACCTACGCTGCCGAGGTGAGGGTACTGGATATACTGTTACCCAAAGCCCGTACTTTTGAAAACACCGGGCAGGAAGACGACAATACGACCCGGGCGAAATTCCGCAGCATGTTGCGCGAGGGTAAACTCGATGACAAGGAGATCGAGGTCGAACTGAACATGGCGAGTATCGGTGTGGAGATCATGGCACCACCGGGCATGGAAGAAATGACCAATCAGTTGCAGAACCTGTTTCAGAATGTTGCGGGCGGTAGAAAGACCACACGCAAACTCCACGTAAAGGATGCGTTGAAAATGCTTGCTGAAGAAGAGGCGGCAAAGCTGGTCAACGAAGAAGATATCAAGGTGCGGGCGATCCGGATTGTGGAACAGAATGGGATTGTCTTTCTGGACGAGATCGACAAGGTCACGCGGCGCGGTGAAACCAGTGGCCCGGATGTGTCCCGTGAAGGTGTGCAACGCGATCTGCTGCCGCTGGTAGAGGGTTCGACTGTGTCAACCAAGTACGGCATGGTGAAAACTGATCATATACTGTTCATTGCCTCCGGCTCGTTTCATCTTTCCAAACCGTCTGACCTGATCCCTGAATTGCAGGGTCGATTGCCAATCCGTGTGGAATTAAATGCGCTGGGGGTGGATGATTTTGTGCGTATTCTGACCGAACCGGATGCCTCCCTGACGGAACAATATGCAGCACTGGTGGCAACCGAAGGTGTGGAGTTGAAATTCAGCAAGGACGGCATCGCGCGCATTGCCGAGATCGCTTGGCATGTAAACGAATCTACGGAGAATATCGGCGCAAGGCGCTTGCACACGGTGATAGAGAGATTACTGGAAACATTGTCTTTCGAGGCAACAGACCAGAGTGGAACAACAGTTACCGTGGACGCAACCTACGTCAATGATCATCTGGGTACATTGATCCAGAATGAAGATCTCACCCGATATATTCTTTAAAACTCAGGTAAGCTCTGATTAAGAGTTGAATCTATCCAGACTGTCATTCCGGCGAATGCCGAAATCCAGTATATTAACCTTTTACTGGATACTGGCATCCACCAGTATGACGAAAATTTAACTTACTTTTCAATTTCTAGATATAGACATCTTAAATGGCAACAACTGATCCCAAACCCGTTACCATCAACCTGCACCAGAAATCGCGCATTCTTGAGATCGAATATGATGATGGCAGCCATTTTGAATTCACTTGTGAATTCCTGCGGGTCTATTCTCCCTCCGCTGATGTACGTGGTCACGGGCCCGGCCAGGGGGTACTGCAGATTGGCAAGGAAAACGTCTCAATCAAGCAGGTCGAGCCGGTAGGTAATTACGCCATCAAGCTGATTTTTGATGATGGTCATCAAACCGGGATTTATTCGTGGTCATACCTGTATGATATGGGCAAGAACAAGGAACAATACTGGCAGGAATACCTGACGGCCCTCAGGGATGCCGGCCATGCACGGCATGTAAATGTATGAATACAGACAGCACTGACTTTGGTTTTGAAAAAATATCACCCGGTGACAAGACCCGCCGGGTTGGACAGGTCTTTTCCTCGGTTGCCTCCCGTTATGATCTGATGAATGATTTAATGTCATTTGGCATACATCATTTGTGGAAACGTTTTGCCGTGCATTTATCCGGTGTCAGAAGTGGACAAAGCGTACTGGATGTGGCTGGCGGCACCGGGGACATGGCCATGTTGTTCCATCGCCGTGTTGGTGAATACGGACTGGTGCTGGTAACGGACATTAATAATGACATGCTGAAAGAAGGCAGGAACAAGCTTTATGATAAAGGCATTGTGCGTGGTATGCATTATGTCCAGGCCAATGCTGAACGACTGCCGTTTCAGCATAACCGGTTTGATTGCGTGAATATTGCTTTCGGCCTGCGTAATGTCACAGATAAACAGGCAGCGTTACGGTCCATGTATGACAAAACAAAATACGGCGGTTGTCTCATAATCCTGGAATTTTCTACTATTGTCTTACCTCATCTCAAACGTCTCTATGATGAATATTCCCTGAAACTGATCCCGTGGCTGGGCAAGCTTGTCGCCAGTGACGAAGTCGAGCAGCTCTTCGGCGTAGTCGGTGATCTTGAGGTAATAGCCGGGGATTTCGCGCTTTTCCACCGTGGCACCTGTGCGCCAGCCCTTGCCATCGATGACCTGCTCGTTGGCCAGCACGGTCTGGTCCACCGGGTCCCAGTTCACGACCTGGGTCTTGCGGTAAGCGATGCCCTTTTCCAGCATCTTCAAAAACAGCCACTGGTTCCACTTGTAATAAGTGGGGTCGCAGGTGGCCACTTCGCGGCTCCAGTCGATGGCCAGGCCCATGGCCTGCATCTGCTTCTTCATGTACGCGATGTTTTCGTACGTCCACTTGGCAGGGGGCACACCATTCTTCAGCGCCGCGTTTTCAGCGGGCAGGCCGAAGGCGTCCCAGCCCATGGGCATCAGCACGTTGTGGCCGTTCATGCGCAGGTAGCGCGTGAGCATGTCGTTGATGGTGTAGTTGCGCACGTGGCCCATGTGCAGCTTGCCGCTGGGGTACGGCAGCATCGAGCAGGCGTAGAACTTCTTCTTGTTGGCGTCTTCCGTCACGCGGTAGGCATCGGTGGCGGTCCAGTGGCCGTGGGCGGCGCGCTCGACGTCTTGGG
>MGYU01000040.1 GCA_001801885.1 Gammaproteobacteria bacterium RIFCSPLOWO2_12_47_11 | reverse complement strand
TGTCGATAACACGGTACCGACGCCTTATCTGTGCCGCCCCTTCGAGCACGGTTGCGATATTGTCGTTCATTCATTGACCAAATATCTGGGTGGACACGGCAACAGCATTGGCGGTGCATTGGTCGATTCAGGCAAGTTCCCCTGGGCCCGAGGCACAAGGAACGTTTCAAGGTCTTTAACGAACCGGATGTTTCTTACCATGGCGTAATTTATACGGAAGCGCTGGGCGAGGCGGCCTATATCGGCAGGGCGCGGGTTGTGCCCCTGAGAAATATGGGGTCCGCCATTTCCCCCTTCAACAGCTTCCTGGTGTTGCAGGGAATCGAGACTTTGCCTGTGCGCATGGACCGGCACTGCGATAATGCCCTGGCAGTGGCCAATCATTTACGTAATCACAAGAAAATAGACTGGGTACGTTATACCGGTCTCAGCGACCATCCGGATTTCGGCCTGGTAAAAAAGTACTGTAACAGCAAGGCCGCCGGCATACTGGGTTTTGGTATAAAAGGCGGGCGCGATGCCGGGGCCCGTTTTATTGATGCATTGCAATTAATCACCCGGCTGGTCAATATCGGGGATGCAAAAACGCTGGTCTGTCACCTGGCCACGGCCACGCACCGGCAACTTTCAACAGAAGAACTGGTCAAAGCAGGAGTGTCCGAAGACCTGGTGCGTTTATCCATCGGACTGGAACATATCGACGACATTATCGGGGACATTGATCAGGCCCTGAAGAATGCCTGAACAAAAGGATACAAAGATGGCCCTAACTGCTTTATGCTTACCGATAATTTATTGACTGGAACATTAATATAACCATTTAACACGAGACCTTGATTTATATGAACAGACTTTCAAAAATGCTTTTATTACCCTTCATGGTGATTTCTCTGAATGTCAACGCTACTGATTTTTCATCCGAGGAAACTGTCCGGTTCGCCCTGAACTGCATGGCCGAAAATGGAGGTCTGAGTGATGAGAATCTCTATTACTGTACTTGCCGGCTTGACCACATAGCGTCACGTATATCCTTCTCCGATTACGAGGAAGGCGTCACCTTTGAAAGAAACAAGGCGATGCCGGGTGAAAAAGGCGGCTCGGTCAGGGATAACGAACGCGCTAAACTGATGTATGAAAAATTAATAGAGGCGAGGAAAGCAACTGACTCAGAATGCGTTATCGTTAAAAAAGTGACGCGGTAATATTAAATACCCTCTGAATAGCCAAGTGAAGCAAAGGAAGAGAGAGAAAAGAATGGCTTAATACCTACCCGCTTTTATCTGCCAGATTTATTTTCTTTAATCGTATATAGAAAGAATAAAGATACATAGACAGGAATAATGCAATATAAAATTCCTGAAGTTCACTGTAACGTACATTATGTTCAAACAATCTGTAATCAAAATTATCTCTCAGCCTTTCCGGGACTTTCACCAGAATTGCCAGGGTCGCGGCAGGCAGGCAAACATGGTCAGGCCAGAACCAGTATCGCCAACTATCCGGAGAATAGCTGATCCGTCTGGAATACCGCCATAACGGCAACACGATACCCCCGACTAAAACCCATAGTTCCACCAGCAGTCTTGGTTTTTGATCAAGCCAGCTTGAGATGTTATGGAGGTTGGTTTCATTCTGATCATTGATAGCCTGTATCTTCTCAGGGGTTTCCCAATTGAACAACTGCTGACCCCAGCTGAGTTCTTCCCCGGCAATATAAACACCGGCCGCCGTCACCAGCATGATCCAGGCAATGAGTCTGCGGCTTAAAATCAAATGCCTCAGCCGAAAACATAAAATACCCGTTGCGATCCCCGGTATTAATACTATCACCGTGCCAAGCTCAACCAGATTATTTTCTTCAGCAACCATATTACTGCCAAGTTCATAGTCATACAGAACTACTGACACGATGAATGCCAGGAACAGCAAGGGGAAACCCAGCCATAGCCAGGCGGATATTTCAGTGTTTGCCAATCTGATTTTCATAAACAGACATTGTTCCTGCCTGGATAAATTACCTGCTTATAAACACAGCAGTAATAATCGGCACATAATGATCAACCAGCAGGAAAACAAACAATGTCATCAGATAAAAAATCGAGTAGGAAAATGTTTTCATTGCCAGCCTGTCGCTGTGATCGAACTGCATCCTGATTGCACGATAAAGAAATCCGCTGCCGAGCAGAACAGCACCGGACAAATAGACCAGTCCGCTCATGTAGGTGATATAGGGTAACAATGTGATTATGAAAAGCACGATAGTGTAGAGCAGGATGTGCAATCGGGTATATTCCACACCATGCGTGACCGGCAACATTGGAATGTCCACGCTGGCGTAATCATTACAGCGGTAGATAGCCAATGCCCAGAAGTGTGGCGGCGTCCACGCAAAGATAATCAGGAATAATAACAATGAATTTGGTTCCAGAGTACCCGTCACTGCTGTCCAGCCCAGCACTGGTGGAGCAGCGCCGGCTGCACCACCGATCACAATATTCAGTGGCGTGGCGCGTTTCAGGAACATGGAGTAAATAAAACCGTAACCAATCAGCGAAAGTGCCGTTAACACGGCGGTCAGGACATTCACAAAATATGTCAGAATCACCATGCCCAGCGCGCCCAGCAGGAAGGCAAATAATATGGCGCCCTGAATACTGATATTGCCTTTGGGCAATGGGCGGCGCATGGTGCGTGCCATGACCGAGTCTATCTTGTAATCAACAACATGGTTGATTGCGGCAGCAGAAGCAGCCGCCAGACCGATACCCAGCGTGCCAAAGATCAGCACGGAAAACGGCACCATACCGGTCGTAGATAAAAACATGCCCACGACGGCGGTAAATACAATCAACGAGACAATCTTGGGCTTACACAGAGCAATATAATCACGCCAGTGTGACAAACTCCCGATCCTGGTCAATTGATTATTCAATACATTCTCCGCTTTATTACGGGTATTACCGACTGGTGTAACAGGGCCACCAGGGACAACAATAATAACGCCGCAACGCCATTATGCGCCACTGCAAGTGGCAAGGGTAAACGCATCAGTACATTGGCGATTCCCAGACCAACCTGTGTGATCAGGACCAATAAAATCACAGTCCCTAAACCGGCCGTCCTTTTATTACTGTCACTTATAGCACGTATAGCCACAATGCTGACTATCAGCACAGTAAATGCTGCACCGATACGATGGGCCATATGGATGGCAGTACGTGCATTACCGTGCAGAATTCCGCCCTCGTAATCTATCCCCAGTCCACGCCAAAACACGAAGCCTTCCTTAAAATCCATTACCGGCCACCATACGCCCTGACATTTGGGAAAATCCGGGCAAACCAATGCAGCATAATTCGCACTTGTCCAGCCGCCCAGAGAAATCTGGATAATCATCACAATCAACCCGGTTATTGCCCAGGGATAAAGACGCCCGTTGTTCAGGTCGACCTTCTGCGGTTCTTTGCCAAGTTCCAATGTCATCCACAACAGCAGAGACAGTATCGTCATGCCGCCCACTAAATGTCCCATGACGATGACCGGTTTTAGTAATAATGTGACCGTCCACATACCCAGCAAGGCCTGAAAAATCAGAAGCAACACCAGCAGTGATGGTACGGCCAGCGGCTGGCCGGGCTGTTTTCTCTGTTGCCATGAAAAGACTGCAAGCATTAAAACCAGCAAGCCGAGGATCCCCGCTGCATAACGATGGAACATTTCCTTCCATGCCTTGCCATGCTCAAGAGGGCGTTCGGGATAAATGTCCTGCACATGCGACACTTCAAATGGCACGATCATTTTTCCATAACAACCGGGCCAGTCCGGGCAACCCAAACCAGCATCAGACAAACGCACATAGGCGCCCAATACCACAACAATAAAAGCAAGCACTGTCGTTGCCTTTACAGTAATTAATATTTTTTTATCAGACTGCATCATTATTAATATACCAAAATTCTATTGGAAAACTGTTGATACCGATTAACTGTTACCCAATATGCGAGGCTTTTAACAACTGGTTCAGATCCTTGATAATGCCACCTGGATCAGCATCAGGAGGATAACTCATCATCAGATTTCCTAAAGGATCGATGATATACAAACGATGTTTCTGCTCAGGCTGTCCTTCATCTTTAAGATAGAATTTCTCCAAAAATTCACCAATATTGATTCCATTCGTACTAAGCAAGCGTTGACCTGCATAGTCTTTAAAAATCTGCGCAGGATCGTCACTGGTGGTATGTGTTATCAATATGGCACGCTGGACGCGAAGCGAATATTTTCCTGCAGCCATGTGAATTTGCCGCATGCGATAAAGATTATCCAGGCATACCTGATTACAAAAGTCATCAACAATATAAAAAAGGCTCCATTTGCCATGTAATTTTCCATCATTCGTATCTGACAAGGGATCGATTAATTTTATATCTGGCAGGGGTCGCGGTGGTGATATTAAATCCCCATGATTTGTTTGTCTGCTGAGTTCTGTAATTTCTGTATATTTAAGCAATAGCCATGAAACCAGAAGAGGGGCGCTGAAAAGCAGGACTATTACTGTAATGACCAGGCGATTATTCAATTTAATATTTTTTTCATCCATTGTTTTAATTACCATCAATTTTTTTTGTATTGACTGCCAGGTAAATAATCAATAACGTCGCTGCAAAAGCAAACCATTGAAATGCATAACCAAGGTTAACGTTTTCTCCGGAACCGGGTATTCTCCACTGCCGTACATATCCATGTTGCGATTCCGAATCGAGATTTAATACATAAGGCATTAACTTCTCCCCGGCAATATCATTTATGTGTGCAATATTTATTGATCGCAAACGATAAAACCCGGGCGCTAATTGCTCATCTATAGCACTACCCAAACTGATACCAGTGTACGGTACATGATTGGCACTTCCCCTGATAGTTATCCGCACACTGGTCTTGTTTAATTCCGGCAACAGATTTCTGTCATTACCTGTCGGCACCCATCCCCGATTCACCAGAAACCATATATTTTCATCCAACAACTTAAATGGTGTATATACTAAATAACCCGCCTGATTGTTTATAACCTGATCATCAAGCAGAATCTGAACTGTTTCATCAAAATTCCCCTCTGCCTGAAATTTTCGCCATATTATATCATCTGTACTGTTTCTGATTATTTTTTCCTGGTTTAAATTTATTACTTCACTTGCCTGTCGTTCTATATAATTCGCATGAAGCGCACGTTTCTGATCTGCACGATCCAGTTGCCATAAACCTAATGAAATGAAAACCGGGAAAATCAGGATGGTCACCATAGTTGACCATAATTTCGGCGAAAATGTCCAATGACCAATACGCACAACCATTAAACCATGTCGGAAAATTTCATTAACAGATATACTGCTTTAATATGCAACAAGTACGTGACCACATTTTATGAGTGCCGCTTTCTTATTCAAGATTGTTATTGTCCTGCTCTTAATCATCATCCTGTTTTCTTTAACATCAGGCATGATATTCCTGGTGCGGGACAAGGGGCAATCAAATCGTATGGTTAAATCATTGACATTAAGAATAGTGCTTTCGATTACTTTATTTATCCTCTTGTTTATAGGCTTCAGGATGGGCTGGATTCAGCCGCACGGTATCAATCCGAAGCAACCAGAAAATAACATCCCTGAAACAGAAAGGGCGCTACTGGAGCAGCGCCCTTGAGAAAATAAACGGCCTATGTTTATAACCAGTATACGAAAATAAACAACCCCAACCAGACCACGTCAACAAAGTGCCAATACCAGGCAACAGCTTCAAAGGCAAAGTGGTTTTCATGGGTAAAATGTCCCTTGATCGACCGCGCCAGTATCACTGTTAACATCGTTGCGCCCATCGTCACATGAAACCCATGGAACCCCGTCAACATGAAAAACGTCGAGCCATAGATACCAGAACTCAGTTTCAGACCCAGCTCGTGATAGGCATGTGCATATTCAGTAGCTTGCAGTGTAACGAACAGGAAGCCAAGTACCACAGTGGCAAATAACCACCAGCACAAACCTTTGCGATTGTTTTTCTTCAACGACCAGTGTGCAAGCGTGACCGTGACACCGCTGGAAAGCAATATCAGGGTGTTGACGGCAGGAACGCCCCAGGCCGGGATAACTTCTTTTATCTGGTTATACGCAGTTGTACCACCTTCAATGGTTGCATCAGGGGTCGTCATCAACGGCCAGATGGCTTCAAACATCGGCCAAAGAAATTCGTGTGTTGGAAGCTTGGCGCCTTCTCCACCTATCCATGGTACGGAATAAATACGCGCATAAAACAATGCGCCGAAAAATGCGGCGAAAAACATGACTTCTGAAAAAATAAACCAGCTCATTCCCCAGCGAAAACTGGTATCTACCTGCCTGTTATAGCTGCCCCTGATGCTTTCGCAAATCACATCAGAAAACCAGCCAGAAAATAAATAAATGATTGCGCCGGCACCCAGGCCGAGAATAAAAGTCCCGAAACCGGAACCATTCAGCATTATGGCTCCACCAATAAATGAAACAAACAGTGCAAGGGTCCCCACGATCGGCCAGCGACTGGGTTCCGGTATAAAATATGCGCTATGCGATTCTGACATAACTATTCCCCATATCTACAATTGTTTTATTATTAAATACGCTCTTCATCAACAACACCCGGATCTAGTACAACCCTGTCCGATCCGGGCACCTTAAAATAAGTATATGACAGTGTCAGTGTCGATATTTTTTTTGGTAATTCCGGGTCAACCACAAACCTGACCGTCATCTCCTTGCGTTCCCTGGGTGCCAGCATTTGTTGGGTGAAACAAAAACACTCCGTTTTATTGAAAAACAAAGAGGCCTGTGCCGGTGCTACGCTCGGAACCGCTTGTGCTACTACGGGCTGATCTGAATTATTTTCAATAACGAAAACGGCATCAGTCAGTTCCCCGGGATGAACTTTCATTTTATGTGCCTGTGCAAGAAACGACCAGGGCAGTTCGCTATTCACATTCGTATCAAACTCAACAGTTACCAGTCTCTCTTGATCAACTTCAAGTTGCGCTGCTTCTGTATTGGCAATTGTGCCGGTTTTCCCATTCAGGCCGGTGATTTCACAAAACACATCATATAAAGGAACCAGTGCATAACCAAAACCAAACATTGCAATGGCCAGTATTGTCAATTTTGTTTCAGTACGCATAACAGTTCAGTGTTTGATGTTATTTCCAGTACATCAGCAGAATATAGCCTACATAAATTCCTGCCGCGACCAGCCCCAGGATTATAGCCAGCCGCATGTTTTTGGCGGCCAGTTTCCTGTCTGTCTCTGATCCCTCTTTGCGTGCGCCTGTATTCATATCAGTCTATGAATGGGCCGTTGCGTCTGTTACTTGCGGTGGTGTCGTAAAACTATGAAATGGCGGCGGTGAGGGTAGCGTCCACTCCAGACCATGAGCACCTTCCCAAACCTGATCGGTCGCTTTTTGACCGCCGCGAACGCATTTGATCACCACCCAGACCAGTATTAACTGGCTCAAACCAAAAGCAAAGCCGCCAATACTTGAAACCATATTCCATTCGGTAAACTGCACATTGTAGTCCGGGATACGTCGCGGCATACCTGCCAGCCCCAGAAAGTGCTGTGGAAAAAACAACATATTGACAAAAATAGCTGATAACCAGAAATGAATCTTGCCTAATCTTTCGTCATACATGTGTCCGGTCCATTTCGGCAACCAGAAGTACACTCCTGCCATCAGAGCAAATATCGCCCCAGGAACCAACACATAATGAAAATGGGCAACGATAAAATAAGTATCGTGATACTGGAAGTCTACCGGAGTTATGCCCATCATCAGCCCAGTAAAACCACCGATTGAAAACAGGACGACAAAAGAAACGGCAAACAACATGGGCGTTTCAAAGGTCATCGAGCCTTTCCACATCGTAGCAACCCAGTTAAAGATCTTTACACCGGTTGGCACCGCAATCGACATGGTGGCATACATGAAAAATAATTCACCGGTCAACGGCATGCCGACGGTAAACATATGGTGCGCCCAGACAAAAAACGACAGGAATGCGATCGATGCGGTTGCATAGACCATGGATTCATATCCGAACAAGGGCTTGCGGGCAAAGGCCGGGATAATCTGGGATACAATACCAAAGGCCGGCAATATCAGGATATATACCTCGGGGTGGCCAAAAAACCAGAAGACATGCTGGAACATTACCGGGTCACCACCACCGGCTGCACTGAAAAAGCTGGTACCAAAGAATTTATCCGTTAATAACATCGTAACAGAACCAGCCAGCACCGGCATGGTCGCAATCAATAAAAATGCTGTAATGATCCAGGTCCATACGAACAGGGGCAGCTTCATGAAGGTCATCCCCGGGGCACGCATATTAAATACTGTAGCAATAATATTAATTGCGCCCAGAATGGATGAAATACCCAGAAAGTGAATAGCAAAGATTAAGAAGGGAAAACCGTCGCCCAATTGTAAAACCAGCGGCGGGTACATGGTCCAGCCACCTGCAGGCGCACCGCCCGGCATAAAAAATGTTGATAACAAAAGTGTAAAGGCAAATGGCAGGATCCAGAAGCTCATATTATTCAAACGCGGCAACGCCATATCAGGCGAACCGATCATCATCGGGATCATCCAGTTGGCAAGGCCCACACCGGCCGGCATTACCGCGCCGAAGATCATGACCAATGCATGTATCGTGGTCATGGAATTAAAAAATAGCGGATTCACAAATTGCAGGCCGGGCTGAAACAGTTCAGCGCGAATAACCATGGCCATGGCGCCACCAACAAAAAACATAATCAGTGCAAACACCAGATACATGGTGCCTATGTCCTTGTGGTTGGTGGAGAACAGCCAGCGGCCTATGCCGTAGGGCTTGTGATCGTGATGGTCGTGATGACCGTTGTGGATGACTGCTTCGCTCATGTGTCTATCCTCTTACTTATCTCAATATTCTTGACTAATAGTTCCGCTTAGCGTGCTGCCTTGATATCTTTTGGTTGCACCACATCGCCTGTGTCATTGCCCCAGGCATTACGCTCATATGTGACTACTGCTGCGATATCTGCATCAGATAACTGTTCACCGAATGGCGGCATCAGATTTTTTCCATGAAGAATGCGGTCAATATGATCGGGCAAACCTTCCGGTGTGGTAGCAATAGCACTGCCGGCCAGGGCAGGGAACGTTCCTGGAATACCCTGACCTTCGGCCATGTGACAGACAGCACAGTTTTTAGAATACAGCTCCTTGCCGCTTGCCATTAGTTCATCTTTGGAAAAATCTCTGTCGCCACTGGCTGCTGCTGCTGCTTTGGCCATTTTCATTTTTTTAACCCAGGCAACATATTCTTCTTCCGGAACCGCCTTGACTACAATCGGCATGAAGCCATGATCCTTGCCGCATAATTCAGCACATTGACCGCGGTATGTGCCCGGCTCTTCGATGATGATCCAGTTATCATTAATGAACCCGGGAATCGCATCGCGCTTCCAGCCAAGAGCAGGCACCCACCAGGCATGGATAACATCATTCGCTGTGGTCAGAATCCTGATCTTTTTATTTATGGGCAATACAATGGGCTGATCAACATCCAATAAATAATGATCAATGCTGTTAAGGTCGATGTTGGACCCAGGCTGCCGTGCGTCATTGCTGTCTTGTGCGAGTACACTGAAGAAACTGAGTCCATCGTCCATATAATCGTATTTCCATTTCCATTGATAACCGGTGACTTTGATGGTCATGTCAGCATCGCCGGTCTGCTCCATCTTGATGAGTGTCTTGGTAGCCGGGATGGCCATGCCCACAAGAATCAGTATCGGGATTATCGTCCAGACAATTTCTGCAGTTGTGCTGTGGTGAAACTTTGCGGATACAGCCCCTTTTGATTTGCGATGATGCAATATGGACCAGAACATCACGGAGAACACACCGATGCCGATAATAGTCACAACCCACAGTATCAGCATATGCAGATCATAGACCTCGTGGCTGATGGGCGTAACGCCCCGGGTCAAGTTTAGCCCCCACTCAGCGTGTACTGCACCGGTCCAGGCCATCAACCACAGCGCCGTAATCCCCGTTAAGCACTCTTTTAGCTTTTTGAAAAACATGCAGCTTTCCTCGGCAAAAATTTATTAATGATTTTTATCAATTTAATGCTTGATTATTCTTCAGAACCTTACTCAATTTCATTATGGGCCCTTGACGCTCCTGCTCATTCAGAAACTTCCCGTCCAACAGTTGCCGCCCGTATGAGCGTATCAGCAGCCGGCTAGGATACCAGCTATTCTAGAATCGCTCTAATACAACTCTTGCCCAGGCGCGCTGAAATGTTTCCCTGCTCTCCGGATGTTGCCTTCCACGCTCAATTACTATTGTCACCCTGTTGATAAATATGACTTCCTGTACACCCCCACGACCCACGCCGGACCGTAAGATAAAGGGGCTGCTCAAGGCACAAATATCTCTATCCCGGAGAAGGGCAAAATCAAAGTCAGGCCGATTAAATAAAACGAAACCCCGATGGTTACCGTGACTGTCGCTATTCCTGTATCGATTAACACCAGTGATTGCCATTAAATCGCCTGGCTTGGCTTGACCATAATCCCTGTTCCAGGCTTGCCCAGACCGTCTAAACCATAAACCGCGAAGGTCATCCAGCAGCTTACCGGTATTTTTTATACTAATTCTATGATTGAGACAATATGCCTCATTTCAGTGCTTTTTTGCAAGCCCCGGGTTTCCGGTAATTATGGACTTCCGGTGCAGGCCGGCGGCCAGAGAAGGTCAACGTTAATCTGTCTTGCGAGGACTTCTACATCAAATACCTGTAAATAAGGCAATACGCCCAGCAGAGGGGCAGGTACAGATTCTGCCAATGTATGCAGGGTCCTGCCGAACTCCAGATAGGACGGATTTATATGACAAGCGGCCCAGCCTGCCAAATTCAATCCATCAGAAACGATGGTCTCGGCTGACAGCAGCGTATGATTGATACAGCCCAGGCGCAGACCAACCACAAGAATCACCGGCAGATTCAGGGCGCGAACCAGATCCACCAGAGACGCGCCATGGGTCAACGGTACACGCCATCCACCTATACCTTCAACAATCACTACATCATTCTGTTTGGAAAGTACGGTATAAGCACTGGTAATGCAGTTAATGTCGATCTCTGTGCCCGCCTGTGCGGCGGCAATATGCGGGGCGATGGGCGGTCTGAAGGCATAAGGATTGATTACTGCATATTCATTTGCAGTCGAAGACTGGGCCTGAATAGATAATGCATCTGCGTTTCTCAGTCCTGCAACGGTTTCCTCGCAACCACTGGCAATGGGCTTCATGCCCGTTACCGTCATGCCTCTGGACTGAAATGCCCGCATCAAGGCAAGCGTAAACCAGGTTTTACCTGACCCTGTATCCGTTCCGGTAATAAAGAAGCTACAGGCTGTCATAATTGATTGTTTATTTCCGATCTCTTGTTTTACGCAGAGACTCTACCGGGATATAGGCAACACCGTCCTGTTTTGCAGGACGGTCCTGCGCAGGAGCCCAGGCATGGCCATAGACTATTTCGTATGTTGCCGGCAATACATTGTCCCGGCGGAATTTTTCATAGGCCGCGATCATTCGTTGCATCTTCTGTTTGCCGGTCAATGCTTTCAGTCTGGCCTGATTTATATTATGCGCACCCACAATCTTGATATCACGCATGAGGCTGAGACAATCCGGATAATTCAGGGTGATGATCTCCACATCCATGACTACACTCTCCAGGCCGGCTCTTACCAATGCGTCCCCGATATCATGCATATCGAAAAACGTATTAACGTGTGTGGTATCATCTACAGCAGCCCAGCTGGCACGCAACTCCTTGAGCGTATCTGGGCCCAGTGTGGCAAAAAGGAAAAGGCCGTTTGGCCGCAGGATTCTTTTCACCTCAACAAACGCACGATCCAGATCATTGCACCATTGGTAAGTCAGGCTCGAAAATGCCAGATCAATCTTGTGAGCAGCCATTGGTATCTTTTCTGCGTCGGCACAACAATAATATTGTCTGGAAAAAAACTTCCTGGATTTCGATCGTGATTGCAGCAACATCGGTGGCGAAAGATCGATTTGCGCTACCCGTCCTGATGTATACCTGCCTGCCAGCGCCCTTGATGTTGAGCCCGTGCCTGAACCAATATCCGCAATCCATTCCGGCTTGATAGTTAACAGATCAAGGCGGGTGAGCAATCGTTCTGCGACCGTCTTTTGCAGCACTGCATTTTGTTCATACGCAGGAGCTGCACGGCCAAAGCTATTTGCGATCTTGCGCTTGTCCACTCCATTCATAATGAACAGGCACGCAAACTGTTGTTTATCGCTTCTGCCGATTCTTTCCTTTTTGAAACAAACGGGGCATGACCGGCTGCTTTTATGTAATTCAATTGTAATGACGGGAGTATCTCTCTGGTTGCGTTCCCTGTGCTGCTGGCCACCAGCTGATCCCGATCGCCCAGCAACATGATCACCCGGCATTTCAGTTCAGACAGCTCAATTCGAAGATCCGTGTTAATAAGTATGTCCAGGCCTTGCAGTAATACACGCGGGTCGACTTTGTTCATTTTGTGCAATAACTTGAATTCCCGGATTGTTTCCTTGGGGGAGATATCGCCTCTTGCCGTCAACCCGGCAAACTCCTGCAATACTTCATTATTTTCTGTAGATACGCGTTTTGCCATATTTTTTATCTGTGTTGATTCAATACCATGCGGCCAGTCATGCTTTCTCACAAAACACGGTGTGCTCGCGAGCAAGATGATGGCTTTTATTTTATCCTGCATGCTGTGTGCGATCTTTATTGCCACCATGCCCCCCAGTGACCAACCAACAAGCATGCAGTACGGCGGAATAGCAGATATCAAATTGCTGGCGATATTATCAATACCTTGTGGAAAACCGGTCATGTGGTTATGTCCGTAACCTGGCATATCAATCAAGCGTGTATTCCAGCAAGGGGACAATTCTGCGGCAAGACCGGTCATGACTTGCGAATCAAATCCCCAGCCATGAATAATACCCAGTGTGCCCCGGCCTTGATCTTTATCCGGCATGGTCATAACTCAGACCAGCGCACACAGTGCATCAAGCAATTGATCAACCTGCGCTTCACTATGTGCAGCAGTCAGGGTGATCCGGAGACGCGATGTTCCGTTTGGCACAGTTGGCGGGCGGATGGCCACAACATTAATGCCTTTTTCAAACAATTGTCTGCTTGTCTCCGCTGCCTTTTCTGCCGCGCCTATCAATAACGGCTGTATGGCGGTGTCAGAGTTCGCGACTGGCAGTCCCAGCTCCCTTGCGCCGTTTTTGAATTGATTTATTAATGCAAACAAATGTTCGCGCCGCCATTTTTCTTCCTGCACGATCTCCAGCGCCCGCACTGAGGCATACGCCAGCGCGGGAGGCAGGGCCGTCGTATATATCAGCGTGCGCGCTGATTGAATAAACTGTTCAATCACCTCCTCGTCACCGGCAATAAAAGCGCCCGCTGTGCCCAATGCCTTACCGAAGGTGGCCATGAGTAACGAGACATCTTCTGTTGTTAAACCAAAATGCTGGACCGTGCCGCCACCATTTTCTCCCAGGACACCAAACCCGTGGGCATCATCAACCACCAGCCAGGCATTCATCTCGGCACAGACCAGCGAAATATCAGGCAATGGCGCCATGTCTCCATCCATGCTGAACACGCCATCTGTCATCACCAGTTTTTTCTCCGCGCCGCAACCCTGCAATAAATCACGTAAAGAAACCGTATCTACATGCCGGTAACGTCTAAATTTGGCACGGGACATTCGGGCAGCATCGATCATTGAGGCGTGATTTAACCGATCACCCAGAACCATGTCTGCTCTGTCCAGGAGAGTATTTACAATGGACAGGTTTGCCATATAGCCTGATGAAAAAATAACCGCTTTTTGTCTGCCCGTAAAAGCACACAGTCTTTCTTCAAGTTTTTCGTGTGCGGCCGTATAACCGCAAATTAACTGTGATGCGCCGGCCCCTACGCCATATTGATCAACGCCCTGTTTCATCGCTGTGATTAATGCCGGGTGATTGGCCAGCCCCAGATAATCATTACTGCAAAAATTGATGAGGTTTTTATTGTTCAGCCTGATCACCGGGCCCTGGGGCGTATCATGCACACGCCTGACACGTTTGAGGCCGCTTTGGGTGATATGCCCGATATTCAGTTTGATGGCATCACGTATATCTGTTTTTTGTGGGCACACAAGAATATTGCTGAAACTGAATGAAAATAGCCGTTAATGCGTGGGCTTAAGCCCGAGGCGATCAAGCAATTTCTGATCATGAATCAGCCCCGGATTATCGGTTGTTAATAGTTTTTCCCCGTAGAAAATGGAATTCGCGCCTGCCAGGAAACACAAGGCCTGTGCCTCGTCGCTCATTTCAGTCCTTCCTGCGGACAACCTGACATAGGAAGCCGGCATCATGATCCGGGTTACTGCGATCATACGCACAACTTCAAACGGGTCCGGATCGGCATTATGTTCAAGCGGTGTGCCGTTGACCTTGACCAGTAAATTTATCGGCACACTCTCGGGATGTTTTGGCATGTTCGCCAGAATGATCAGCATGCATGCGCGATCAATTAAAGTCTCGCCCATGCCGATGATCCCGCCACAGCAAACATTCATGCCTGCCGACCGGACCGCCTGCAATGTTTTCAGACGATCTTCATAAGTACGGGTTGAAATTATTTCTGTATAAAATTCAGGGGAACTGTCGAGATTATGATTATAGTAATCGAGGCCGGCCTGTTTCAGCCTGAGCGCCTGATCATCATTCAACATGCCCAGCGTTGCACAGGTTTCCAGCCCCAGGTCTTTTACCGCTTTCACCATATCAACCACCTTGTCCAGATCACTATCTTTCGGGCTGCGCCAGGCCGCGCCCATGCAGAACCGGCTGGCGCCGTGTTGCTTCGCTTCCATCGCTGCCTGTTTTACTTCAACAATATCCATCAAGGGCCCGGCCTTGACTTCCGTTTCATATCGCGCACTTTGCGGACAATAGGCACAATCTTCCGGACAGCCGCCGGTTTTAATATTGAGCAGGGCGCTTAACTGGATATTGTTCGGATCAAAATATTGGCGAGACAGGGTTTGTGATCTAAAGACAAGATCGTTTAATGGTGCATTGAATAACTCAATAACTTCAGTTTCTGTCCAGTCGTGCCGTAGAACGGCTTGCGCATGTGTAACGGGGTTCTGCATAATTACAGGGGCTCGCTTGCTAAATAATAAAAACCGTCTGGAAGATTACACTGTACGATATGGCAGTCAACCCAAAAATTTATCACGGGGTTTACGAACGGATAGTAAATGGTCGCTTTGCCCTGCTGGGCAGTGGCCTCTGCTTCTTGTGTGATTCACCACTCTACAAATACGAGAGTTTGTTGTGCACTGCTTGCTCCAAGGACCTGCCATGGAACATCAAGGCCTGTCCTGACTGCGCCATGCCCACGGAAGAAGGCGTCATCTGCGCCAACTGCCTGCAATCACATAGGCGGCCTGTGCAAAATGCTATTTGTGCATTCCGGTATGAATATCCTGCAAGCCTGATGATCCAACATATGAAATTTCATTCGCGCCTGGATATCGCCGCCTTCTTTGGCCGGCAAATGCTAAAGCATGCATTTCAACAAAGAATAAGCCTGCCCGACTGTTTAATTCCTGTACCTCTGCATCCATCGCGTCTTGCGGTGCGCGGATTTAATCAGTCACTGGAGCTTGCCCGTGCGCTGACCAGAGTAACCTGGATTCCGGTTGAATACCGGGCTTGTACGCGGACACATAATACAATGGCACAAACAGATCTTTCTGCTCAACAACGCAGACGCAATATTAAAGGCGCGTTTAAGATAGACAGGGGATTTTTACTGAAATACAGGCACGTAACCATTATAGATGATGTAATGACCACTGGTTCTACAGCAAACGAGCTTGCCCGTGCCCTGTCCATGGCTGGCGTAGAACAGATTGATGTTTGGGCCTGTGCGCGGGCTTCTATTGTCTAGGTGTCAAGGTTTGCCACCAGCAACGCATTTTTTTCTATAAATTCACGCCGTGGCTCGACCTGATCCCCCATCAATGTGGTGAATATCTCATCTGCCGCCACAGAATCTTCAATCCTGACTTGTGATAATACGCGTGTCTTGGCATCCATCGTGGTTTCCCAAAGCTGATCAGGGTTCATTTCACCTAGGCCCTTATAACGTTGCACGTGCAGCCCCCGTGCCGCCTCTTCTAATAACCAGTCGAAGCCCTTTTTGATTGAATCAATGGCTACTGTTTGATCGGCGCGCTCCATCCTTGCCCCCTCTGCCAGGACGCCGGTCTCCAGTAACCCGGCCAAATCCTGATATTCCCTGGAAGCAAAAAATTCAGGGGAAAACACATTTGTTATTTCGGCGCCATGAATCAGCATGGCAATACGCCCGCCATGCTCATCACCTTTTGTAGAGACAAACACTTCAGTTACACAATGTATGCCGTGCTGATCCTGTATGCTCCGGGAAAGTGAACTGAACCAGCTTTCAACCTGCTTTCTGTCTTTGCATTTCTGCAGGGATAAGGGTGGCAGTGTTTGTATGGCGCTGATCACTTCTGTCCTGTATCGCTTGATGAAAGACTGGAAGGCCAGGCGCGAAGCAATATAAGCGTCTGCCAGTTTACGCAACTCCTCGCCGGTTATTGGCGGGCCGTCTCCTCCCGGCACTAACCGCGCATCCTCCAGGGCCAGTTCCATCAAATAAAGATCGCGCTGTGCCTCATTGTTAAGGTAGCGCTCTGCCTTGCCTTTCTTGACCTTATAGAGCGGGGGTTGCGCTATATAAATATGGCCGCGCTCGATCAACTCCGGCATTTGCCTGTAAAAAAATGTCAGCAATAAGGTGCGTATGTGGGATCCGTCCACATCTGCATCGGTCATGATGATAATCCGGTGATAACGCAGCTTTTCTATATCAAATTCATCCCGCCCAATACTACAACCCAGCGCCGTTATAAGCGTGCCTACCTCAACAGAAGATAACATCTTGTCAAACCGGGCCTTTTCCACATTCAGGATCTTGCCTTTGAGCGGCAAAATGGCCTGGTATTTTCTGTCCCTGCCCTGCTTGGCCGAGCCACCTGCTGAATCCCCTTCGACCAGAAACAACTCGGAAAGCTTTGGGTCTTTCTCCTGACAATCTGCCAGTTTGCCTGGCAGACCGGCAACATCCAGCACGGTTTTGCGCCGGGTCAATTCTCTGGCCTTTCTGGCTGCCTCTCTGGCCCGCGCCGCATCGATAATCTTTTCGCATATTGCCCTGGACTCCGCAGGCTTCTCCATCAAGAACTCCTGGAGTTTTTCGTTGACCACCGACTCCACAGCCGGCCTGACTTCACTGGAAACAAGTTTATCCTTAGTCTGGGAAGAGAATTTCGGGTCCTGTACCATTACCGATAAAACGGCGGTTAATCCCTCGCGTACATCTTCACCACTTAACACAATTTTGTATTTTGATATAAGCCCTTGTTTTTCAAGGTAATTATTGAGCGTCCTGGTTAACGCTGCGCGGAAGCCTGAAGAATGTGTGCCACCGTCCTTTTGCGGGATATTATTGGTAAAACAAAATATGTTTTCCTGGTAGGAATCATTCCATTGCATGGCCACCTGGGTGGTAACACCGTCTTTTTCCTTGTCTATATAGATGACATTTTCATGCAGTGGTGTTTTGTTTCTGTTCAGGTGTTTTACAAAGGCCGCTATGCCGCCCTGGTATTCGAAAACATCCTGCTTGCTGGTACGCTCGTCATACAACACAATCCGCACGCCTGAGTTCAGGAATGATAATTCCCGGAGGCGTTTAGCCAATATATCGTAATGAAATTCTATGTTTTTAAACACTTCCTTACTGGGCAGAAAATGAATCTCTGTCCCGGTCCGGTCGGAATCAGCCACTTTTTTTAATTCCACTGCTGGCTTGCCCTGCCGGTATTCCTGACGGAAACAACCGCCGTCCCGGTAAATCGTGAGATATAGCCGATCCGACAATGCGTTCACTACCGATACTCCCACGCCATGCAGCCCGCCCGCAACCTTGTAAGAATTATCATCAAACTTGCCGCCGGAATGCAGCGTGGTCATGATCACCTCAGCGGCCGACTTCCCTTCCTCTTCATGCAGACCCACCGGAATGCCACGCCCGTCATCAACCACAGTTATAGATTCGTCAGTGTGTATAGTGACCTTGATGTTTTTACAATAATCGGCCAAGGCCTCGTCTATGCTGTTGTCTACCACCTCAAATACCATATGGTGTAGACCTGTCCCGTCTTCAGTGTCGCCGATGTACATACCGGGCCTGCGCCTTACGGCATCAAGGCCTTTCAAGACCTTGATTTTACTAGAGTCATAATTATCTTTTTCCGACATTATACGTTTTCTCCAATTGTTTCTTTACGCTGCCGCTTCGGCATTAACGCTGCCCTGTTCCACGTGGAACCTCTTGAGTATTTCCGCGCCGTTTTCCAGGTATTCCGGGTTTGTGGTGGTAATAAAGGCTTGTAAATCCTGGCATTGTAGTTGTTCGAGTATCCTTTTTCTGGCCTCATCATCTATTTCTGCCGACAAATCATCAATCAACATTATAGGCTGTTGCTGTTTTATTGATTTATATTCAAGCGCCTGAGCCATAATTAAAAACAGCACGTATAATTTTCCCTCACCCCGGGACAGGGATCTGCTTGCCTCACGACCATTAATATTAAAAACAATATCCTCTCTGTGTGGGCCATATAGGGTATACCCCGCAACCAGGTCTGCCTTCCTTTGTTGTCTCAGATTGGCCCTGATGGTTTCCTGGTCTTGTTCTTCCGACCGGAGATCAATTTCAACCTGTCTGATACCACCGTTTGCAATGTATGGAATCTGCGCGTTTATTCTGTCGATATATGTTTTTCTTACCCGGCGCAGCAAGACTGCTGAGTTCGCCAGCACGTTTTCCCAGATATCAAACTGCGCCTGATTTGCACACAGCCTGAGTAATGCGTTCCTTTGCCGAAGGGCATGGTGATACTTCTGCCAATATTCCATATAGGCTGGTTCCACGTGAAACATTGACCAGTCCAGCCAATGTCTTCTCTCTCTGGGCACACCGTGCAGTATCCGGTGACTGTCTGGTGATATCGTCAATACCGGTAAATTCCGGGCCTGTTCCGACCGCTTATTAACGTTTAACCCGTTAAACCTGATTTTCGTTGCCTGTCTGCTCTTTTCCAGGCCAGTTACTATCTTGTTATTTTGCTCATCGTTTAGGCGGGCCATGATTGAAATCTGTTGTTTGCCATGTTGGATCACGTCATTGATCCTTGGGGTTCGAAATGAACAGACTCTGGCTAATAGATGTATTCCTTCCAATATTGCGGTCTTTCCTGCCGCATTTTTTCCATAAATTATATTAATGCCCGGACTACATTCCATGTGGACTTCTGTCAGGTTCCTTACATCATATATATCCAGCTCCTTCAAACGCATTATCAGAGACGCATAGGCATTACTACATATTTACAACTGTTTTTGTCTTCCGGCAACAATAAACAACTACTATCCGGGTTTGTTGTAGCCATAATCACTTTTTCCGTTTTAATGGCGTTTATTGCATCCAGTAAATACGTTACATTAAATCCGATTTCCATTTCATCTCCCGAATATTCAACCTCCAGTTCTTCCTCTGCTTCTTCCTGTTCAGGGTTATGGGCAAAAGCCTTAAGGCTGTTTTTTTTCAGTATAATCCTGACGCCTTTGTACTTTTCGTTGGACAATATTGAGGCCCGGGTAAGGCTTTGTTTCAAGTCACTCCGATTTGCTTTTAAAGAATTATTTGATTCTCCAGGCACCACCCGTTCATAGTCCGGGAACCTGCCATCTATCAACTTGCTAGTAAACAGGATGCTGTTTATTTCCATCCGTATGTGATTTTTACTTATTAACACCTTTACCCTTTCTTCTGAGTTTCCCAGTAATCTGGCCAACTCTAATATGCCTTTTCTGGGAACAATCACCTGTTTCAATTCCTTTGCCCCGGTTTCGTGGTTAATCTCCTTCAAAGCAAGCCTGTGTCCGTCCGTAGCCACAGCTTTGAGTGTATGTTCACTTAATTCCAGCAACATGCCATTGAGATAATACCTGACATCTTGCTGCGCCATTGCAAACATGGTGTCTTCAATCAGGGCCTTGAGTTCCCCTTGCGTAATCACAAACTCAACAATAGGTTCCGAAGTTTCGGTTGAAGGAAAATCCTTGGCCGGTAATGTAGCCAGGGTAAATCGGCTCTTTCCGGATTTTATGGTGACCTGATCTTTTTCCACTGAAAATTCCAGCGTCGATTCCGCAGGTAAGGCCCGGCAAATATCCAGTAATTTTCTAGCAGGCACCGTAAAATCATGTTCTTCTTTGGACCCCTGTTTAATGGTTGAAATTAATTCAACCTCCATGTCGGTTCCGGTAAGGGTAATGCCTGAAGGTCCTGTTGAAATAAGCAAGTTAGACAATGCAGGGAGAGTATGACGTCTTTCTACAACGCTATTCACAATTTGAAGACTGGGTAAGAGTTCATCTCTCTGTAAATTAAATTTCATAATTTATATACCCTATTAAATTTTATATATACATTTCAAATATCTGTGGATAAGTTAAAAATATTTTTATTAATCATATAGTTAATTAAAAATTAATAATGTTAACACACTACCATATTTTGTGACAGTTTCTTGTGGATAAATAATAACAAATAAATACGTTAAGAATTTATCCGTATCTTTCTTACAAGATATGTACATCTTATGTAGTCAGAATTCTGGTCAGGTTGTTGTAATCTTCTTCAATCTTTTGTTCAACTTTACGTAGATCAGCTATTTTTCTACAGGCGTGTAATACGGTTGTGTGATCCCTCCCACCAAAAGCATCTCCAATTTCCGGTAAACTGTGCCCGGTTAATTCTTTAGATAAAGCCATAGCAAGCTGTCTGGGTCTTGCAATGGAACGGCTGCGTCGCTTTGAAAGCAGATCGGCCACCCGTACTTTATAATACTCTGCCGTTGTTTTTTGTATGTTTTCCAGAGTGACCTGTTTATCTTGTATAAGCAGAAGATCATGTAAAGCTTCCTGGGTAAATTCAAGCGTGATGGGGCGGCCAGTCAGGTTGGAGTTGGCAACTACACGGTTGAGGGCGCCCTCAAGCTCACGGACATTTGAGCGAAAACGTTTTGCTATAAAGAAGGCCACCCCGTCCGGCAGGAATATATTGTTCCTGACAGCTTTATCGTTAAGTATGGCTACGCGGGTTTCAAGCTCCGGTGGTTCAATTGCCACAGTCAGTCCCCAGCCGAAACGTGATTTCAGGCGCTCTTCTAGCCCATTCACCTCTTTTGGATAACGATCACAGGTCATTACTATCTGATGTTGTCCTTCAAGCAAATGATTAAAGGTATGAAAGAATTCTTCCTGTGAACGTTCTTTGCCCGCAAAAAACTGTATATCATCTATCAATAAGGCATCCACGCTCCTGTAATGGCGCTTGAATTCGTTAATCACATTGTGTTGCAGGGCCCGGACCATGTCCGCAACAAAACGCTCGGAATGAAGATAGGCAATATTGGCGTTGGGTGTCTGATGTAATATTGAATGGCCTATGGCATGCATTAAATGTGTTTTACCCAGGCCCACACCGCCATATACGAATAACGGGTTATATGATTTGCCAGGGTTTTGTGAGGTTTGTAAGGAAGCGGCACGGGCCAGCTGATTGGATTTACCCTCGATAAATGAATCGAAAGTGAAATCCGGGTTCAGGTTATTTGAGTGTTTGGTTGTCCTTTGCTGAGGTTCGGCACGGACAACCCCGTTTCTTTTCTTTGGCTCATCAGGCCTGACAGACTGGCTTCCTACTTCGATACTGATGCTGATATTGCTGTTGCCCGGAGATTTATTTAACAGATCCTTAATTTTTGAAAGATATTGATCATTGACCCAGTCCATCACAAAACGATTAGGTGCCAGAAGCAGGATTGATGAATTGTCCTCAACTGCGTGCAGTGGCCTTATCCATGTGTTGAACTGTTGTGGCGCAAGCTCTCCTTCAAGACGTTCAAGACAGTATTTCCATGAAGAAAAAGCCAAAACCACACCTCACAATTGTCAGTAGATTTGAAACGGGAAGAGAACGGAAAGTCTATACCCGATCGGGCCGGTTATCCACACCGGCAAGTAAAAACAGCAAGGTATATAAATTGACAATATTAAGTTACGGGCAGTATTATACCCGGCCTTTATAAAGGTAGCAGAGAAGCTGTCACAAGCCGGCGGCAAACATAAATCAATGAAACGCACTTACCAGCCAAGCAAACTCAAAAAAAAGCGCACACACGGTTTTCGGGCCAGAATGCAGACGAAAGGTGGTCGCGACGTGATCAGTTCGCGCCGGGCCAAGGGCCGCAAGCGGCTGACAGCATAATTACGGATGTGCTCCAGCACACAGGCGGTTTTGCCAGAGAGCGCAGACTAAAAGGCCCGGCTGAATATCAACAGATATTTCGCGCCCCTTGTCGATCCACAGACGAAATGTTTCTGGTTATCGCCAGAAAAAACGGACTTAATTACGCCCGGTTGGGTTTGGCCATTTCCAAAAAATGGGTCAAACAGGCTGTTGTAAGAAACCGGCTAAAACGATTGGCAAGAGAAAGTTTTCGCAGAAACCAGCAGTTATTGAGTGGCATGGATGTCGTCGTGATGACGAATAAAAGGCCAGGGCCACTAATCAACAAAGCGATTAACGACTCATTGCAAAGGCATTGGCAAAGACTGGTTACATGCAAAAATTCCTCATTGGTATAATAAATCTGTACTCCTGCCTTATCAGCCCGTTAATAGGGCCGTGTTGCCGTTTCTATCCGAGCTGTTCAAGTTATGCAAAAGAGGCCATTGCGAAACACGGCGCGATCAAAGGCGTCATTATGACAGCCAAGCGCCTGTGCCGCTGCCATCCCTATCATCCTGGCGGATACGATCCGGTCAATTAAGAACTATTAACATGGACACAACCCGTTTTGTGCTGCTTGTATCGTTAAGTCTGGTCATCATGTTGTTATGGGATGCCTGGCAGAGAGATTACGGCACAACACAAACACAGGCGCCCGTAGTGAACGACGTTGTCAAAGATGCGCCTGCTTTGGATGTGCCGTCCCTGCCCGAGGCAACAGCAACAGGTTTGCCGGAAATCCATACACCGCTTGAGAAAAAGGCGGAGCTGATCGATGTAAAAACCGACCTGTTTCATATACAGATCAACACGGCCGGCGGAAATATCGAGAACGCCGAATTGCTGAAGTTTCCCATATCTCTGGATGAACCAGACAAAAAAGTGCGTCTGCTTTATAACGATCCTGCCGCCCCCTATATCACCCAGGGAGGGTTGCTGAGCAAGGATCCGGCCCCTACGCACGATGCATTATTTACAGCGCAAAACTTGTCGTATTCGCTGTCGCCGGATGATGAGTCATTACAGGTGCCATTATTCTGGCAAACTGATGAAGGTCTTGTGGTAAAAAAAGTTTTTGAGTTCTTCCCGGACAAATACCTGATCAATGTCCGTTATGAGCTGAGGAATAACTCCACAAAGCCCTGGGCGGGCCGTGCTTATGGGCAAATACAACGGACAGACCCAGGTAAACGCATGAATGGCGCGGTGTATACCTACACCGGCGCAGTAATATCAAGCCCGGAAAAGCGCTATGAAAAAATATCATTTAGCGATATGCAGGACGAAAGGTTATCCAGAAATATCGTTAACGGCTGGGTGGCGATGATCCAGCATTATTTTGTCAGTGCCTTAATCCCGGGTTCTCAAACCGATGAAGGCCGATACTACACTCTGTATCTGAACAAGTCCGCCACGGGTCTGCAGTCAGATCGTTTTGTCATCGGCGCAACCACACCACCGGTTACGGCCGCGCCGAAAGAAACAGTGGTGCTGGAACATAAACTGTATCTTGGCCCCAAGATACAAAGCAGGCTCGAATCAATAGCGCCGGGTCTGGAATTGACAGTGGACTACGGCATACTCTGGTTTATTGCAAAACCACTGTTCTGGTGTCTTGAATGGTTTCACAGTATGGTTGGCAATTGGGGATGGTCCATTGTCCTGGTTACACTGATGCTTAAGCTGTTGTTCTATAACCTTTCTGCGGCAGGATACCGGTCCATGGCCAACATGCGCAGGGTACAACCAAAGCTGTTGGCCATCCGTGACCGCTATAAAAACGATCGGGCGCGGCTTAACAAGGCCATGATGGATATTTACAAAGAGGAAAAGATTAATCCGCTCGGCGGTTGTTTCCCCATATTGATCCAGATCCCGGTATTCATCGCATTGTACTGGGTATTGCTTGAAAGTGTTGAGTTACGGCAGGCAGGCTTTGCTCTGTGGATCAGGGATCTGTCGACGCCCGATCCTTATTTTGTGTTGCCGGTGGTCATGGGCGTGACCATGTTCATACAGCAGAAACTCAACCCTGCACCCATGGATCCGGTACAGGAAAAGGTCATGCTGATGTTGCCGTTTATTTTTACTGTATTTTTTGCCTTTTTCCCGTCAGGCCTGGTGTTGTACTGGGTCGCCAATAATATACTTTCAATAGCGCAACAATGGTTGATTATTCATAACCTGGAGCGCGCCGGCCTTAAAGCCTGATCAAGAAACGGACCCGATGGTTGAAAAAACGGATACCATCGTTGCCATAGCAACACCCCCGGGGCGTGGAGGAATAGGCGTCGTGCGGGTCTCCGGCCCGGACGTTAAAAATATTATGACGGGGCTGGTTACACAGATATTAACGCCGCGACATGCCCATTTGTGCAAGTTCAGGGGAAAAGATGCAGCGGTCATAGACGAAGGGATCGCGATATTTTTTTCTGCACCGTCATCATACACGGGCGAGGACATGCTGGAGATTTATGCACACGGCAGCAGGATCGTTCTTAATCAAATTGTAAGCCGGGTACTGGAGTTGGGCGCACGACTGGCACACCCCGGTGAATTCACTGAGCGCGCCTTTCACAACAACAAACTCGATCTTGTCCAGGCAGAAGCCGTTGCCGATCTGGTTGATGCTACGTCTGATCATGCCGCACGCAGTGCTGTCAGATCGCTTGAGGGTGAGTTTTCAAGGCGCATCAGGATATTGCTGGATAAACTCATCGAACTGAGAATGTTAGTCGAGGGCTCGCTTGATTTTCCGGATGAGGACATTGATTTTTCCAGTACTGCAAACATAAGCACAAGACTGGAATCCTGCCTGTCAGAACTTGCGGCCCTGTTTGTGCGTGCAAAACAGGGCGCGATATTGAATGAGGGCGTCACCGCCGTGATTGTTGGCCGGCCAAATGTGGGCAAGTCGACGTTGCTGAATAAACTGGCGGGCAGGGAGGCCGCGATCGTCACTGATGAACCGGGGACCACCCGTGATTTAATAGGACAGGATATCCTGGTCGATGATATTCCTGTACATGTCATTGACACAGCAGGGCTGAGGACAACAGCAAACAAGGCGGAAAGGGAAGGTGTTGTGCGTGCAGTCGTGGCCGCTGAAAACGCAGATGTGTTGATTATAATGTATGAGCATGGGCAGGAGCCTGGCACAGAAGAACAAAAACTGATGGACAAGGCGGGTAATGATGAACGGGTTATTGTTCTTTGTAACAAAATCGATTTGACCGGAACGCAACCAGAAATAAAACAGGGAAAAAGCGGGCATACGGAAATATTATTATCAGCAAAAACAGGTACCGGCCTGGAGTTGCTTACCTGGCATTTAAAAAAAATACTCGGCATGCAGGATTTATCTGAAGATGTTTTTATGGCCCGTAAAAGACACCTTGACGCATTGAGCCGTACAAGCGCATCACTCAAAAAAGCGTTTAAGCTTTATCACGAACATGCAGGGCCGGAATTACTGGCAGAAGAATTACGTTTGGCACAACGCTCACTCGGCGGGATTACGGGAGATTTTGTGTCCGATGATTTGCTGGGTGAAATATTCAAAAACTTTTGCATCGGTAAATAGCCGGGGAAATAATATTGTTTTGTTTTCTGTTATTTGCATAGTGTGGCAATAAAACACAATCAAATTCCCATCCAGGTTATATGACAACATTATTAATAGCCACAAGCCGCGGGTTTATTTGTATAGACGAAAAGATGTCCCGTGCTTATTTAATTGACAGGGACAATGGTACATATTACGGGATAACATATAATGAGAAGAATATTTTTGTGGCAGCACGAAGGATTTCTTATGCGAAGGGCAAGGGCAGGCCGGAAGAACAGGCCGGGGTAATTCTTGTATATAATTATAATCTTGAATTGGTAGACGAACTTCTGCCTGCTTTCCCGTTGAGAGATCTGCACCAAATTTATTATTTTGATAATAAATTATGGGCTGTTTGTACCTATGATTCCACGGTTGCAATTTATGGTAATGGTCTATGGGGTAGATGGCACCCGCTTGGTGAAAATATCACAACAAAAATCGCACATAAATATCACTTCAATTCAATTTTCAGCATTAAAAACAGGATATATATGGCAGGAAGCATTGACAGAAATGGAATTATTTACGAGTACGATTTTCAGAGCAAGGCAATATTAAACAAGTATTTTATTGGTTACAGTTCCCATAATGTGTGGGCAAGAGATGGTGTCATATCAACTTTGAGTTCTATGGCTGGCACCAGTGTTTCAATTGACGGCAGAAGCGAGATTATATCCAAGGGAAATTTTGTTAGAGGAATAGCCGTCACGGAGCATTCCGTATACTATGGAATCAGCACAGCTCTTAACAGGTCGCGAAGAGAGGGCTCAAATTTAATGATAAAAAAAACGTCAATGGACAATACCGGAACAGGTTTTTATGGTATCAGAGAATTCGGGCAAATAAACGAGATTAGAACCCCCGGGCTTTTTGATTATGCGCACCCCTCATGTCCGGGCAAAATAATTCAGACCGAAAAGTTGGGGGAAAGATTCGACAGCGTCCCCATTATTAAAGATCCGGTAATACGGGAAATTCCGGCCTGGCAGTCAATACCAAGAAGTTTATATCAAAGATTTGATATGGCCCGAAGAAAATCAAGATTGCGCAGAGATCAAATATTATGACATTTGTTTAAATTCTTGTGTTACAGGTATAAGCATCAAGCGGACTTTGTTGTAAGTAGAGCGGAAGCAACACGGTAAAAGCATTAACAAATCATTTTGACCTGATGGCAAGATTTTGCCCGGGTCTGCATCAACAAAAATATGCAACGATATATAACGCCGTCATTTTATATACCAATAACTCCGGTTATTAATCGCATATAGAGTCGAATAATATTGTATAAACGAATCTTGCTAATCTCCCTGAGCAATATCGGTGATGCGATAATGACCACACCGGTATTGCAGGCTTTGCACGAGAAATTCCCCGATGCAATTATTGATATAGTCGCAGATCGGCGCTCAAGCGATATATTTGTAAACTGCCCATACCGCGGAGAAATAGTTCATAAGGAAAAGCAATCATTCCTGCGTGGCGGGCCGGCATTGATCAGAAAATTACGCACGTGGAAATATGATCTGGTAGTGGATCTTCGTACCGATGGACTTGCCTGGTTATTACGAGCAGATAAAAGACTTGGCCGATGGCAGGGCAAGCCCTATGGGCCACACGCTGTCGAACAACACATGGGGATTATTTATAAATTACACGGTAATAACAAGATCCCGTCTTGCCGCGTCTGGATCGGCGAAGCGGATGAGGAATTTACCAGAGAAATATTATGCAAGCATTATGGCAAGAAGCTGCTGGGTCTTGGGCCGGGCGCAAACTGGCCCGGGAAGATCTGGCCATACCAGAATTATCTGGGGCTGATTGATCAGCTGAAAGATCGTTTTGATGCTGTCGTATTGATGGGTGACAAAAAGGATCACGAGCTTTCCGGAATAATCGCGTCACAATCCTTATTACCATGTATTGATCTATGTGGAAAAACGTCACTGTTGCAAGCCGCTGCTTTCCTGAAACAGGTATCAGTTTTTGCAGGAAATGATTCTGGTTTGGGACATCTGGCAAGTGGTGTGAATACCCCCTCCATCACAATTTTTGGCATAGGTCAGCCGGAGCGTTACCGGCCTTGGGGAAACAAGGCAAGGTGGCTGGTTGGCGAAGGGAGAATTATTGAAAATGTAACCGTAGATGATGTTGCCTCATACATAATGCAACATTTGCAGTTGTCAGATAATTAACGCATGAAAATAACCCAAATCATGTTGAGCAAAGGTTTCGGCGGGGCCGAGCGGTATTTTACAGACCTTTCTGTGGCGTTGGCGGAACGGGGCCATGCTGTCCAGGTAATATGTCATAAACGTTTCCAGGAACTTAAGCGACTGAAAGCTGTGCCGGGAATATACACGGAAACATTATCTGTTCTGGGCTGGTGGGATCCCCTGGCACAATACAGCATAAAACAGGTGGTAAAGAAATTTTCACCGGATTTGATACATGCGCATCTGGCAAGGGCTGCCTATATTGCAGGAAAGACAGCCAGAAAATTTAATATCCCTCTGGTTGTAAAAACACATAATTACGTTAATTTAAAATATTATCAGGACGTAAGTTTTTTCATCGCGACCACGAATGACCAGCGCCATTATTTGCTTGAAAATGATGTAAGCAAAGATGATATTGAGGTAATTCCAAATTTTTCTTTGTTTCCAGGGGTTGAATGTATCAAAGCTGTAAATCGAAATCACATTGTTTTTGCCAGTTATGGCCGCATGGTTAGCAAAAAAGGGTTCGAAATATTGCTTAACGCATTCCAGGAGTTAATCAGTTCAGGCATAAACGCGCGATTAATGATTGGTGGTGACGGCCCGGAGCGTAAACCCCTGCAGCGACTTTGCAACAGGCTCGGCCTGGACAAGCAGGTGACATTTCAGGGCTGGCTTAAGGATGTTGAAGGTTTTCTTTCAGATGCCGATATTTTTGTTATGCCATCCCTGCTGGAACCTTTTGGTATAGCAATACTGGAAGCGATGAGTTGTGGGATGCCGATTATCACGACAAAAACCAAAGGGCCGATGGAAATACTGGATGATAATCAGGCTTATTTTGTAGAAGCAGGCAATGTTGCATCGCTTGTTGCCGCAATGAAATATGTTGTGTTAAATCGTGAGGAGGCCACGGTCAGGGCCGCGCGAGGTCTTGACCGGTATAAAAATCACTATTCAGGTTATGTCGTGATCCCGCGTATCGAACAGGCTTACCGGGAACTTTGTGACGTCAAGTCATAATGAACCGGCAGTACGCAAAATATCTACAACTCCAGATACTTTAATTTTATCCAGTGTTTCCGGATGGTAAATATCGCTGGAAAGACCGGGCGGTATAATTACATGCTCCCGCTGGCCTATGGCATGGCTCCTCAACCAGTTGGTCGGACCAAAAAAGGCATACACGGGGATCCCTGAGGCAGAAAGTATATGCATAGGCCCGGAGTCGTTGGTTACGGCGAAACAGGCATGTCTTCCCAGTTCTGCCAGCCCGGTAATTGAGAAGGCATTACTTGCGTCTATACCCACTGTCTCTGCACGCTGGCGGTTTTCCCGGGCCTCAGTTTCCGCGCCTACCCACACTACGGAGTGTCCGGATTGGTCTATCACCTGCGCGAGTTCAAGGAAATAGGGCCAGCATTTTTCCGGATGAGCACTGCTTGCGCCGGCGTGGAGAATGACAAAAGCACCATTCGCCAAATGATGTCTGTTCATCCATTCACGCACACCGGCTTTTTCCTTGTCGTTTGACAATATAAGAGGCGGAACAGATTCAGCATGAATACCTGCTGATTCAAGAACCATAAGCATACGTTCAAAAATATGACATTGACCGGTCCATATATCCGCGGGATGATGAGTGTAGGGGAAACGAGGGTGGTTCCCAATTCTTTCTTTTACTCCCGAGAAAGCGCAGATCACTGATGTCCTGTCGTTTGATTGCAAGTCGTATATCCGGTTGAATCCTGATTTTCTAATCCAGGAAAGCACCCGGATGGTTTCCAGAAATCCCTTTCGGCTAAAAGCTATCACGCTGAGGTCATCCCAGTGTTCAAACACACTGGTGAAGGCCGGGCTGGTAATCAGGAAGACCTCACTGTCTCCGTGAAATCTTTGAATCTGCTTGATCAGGGAAGTGGCCATGACCACATCGCCAAGCGCCCCGAATTTAATAACCAGTATTTTGGGCATTATTAATTGTTGTCCGCCACAGTTATTAATCGATACATAAATAAAGACAGGTTAATATATATCCCGAAGACACTAATTGCTAATGTCCGGGGCAGAATAATGTATAGCGGTTATTACTTTCATTCATCAAGAAAAGATTTGACGAACTTCGCCTTTCTCAGACACATGAAGTATTCGGGATTTCTTGTCAGCATGCACCAGTCCGGCACACACTGGCTGAAATATATGCTAGCAGTCGCGATTGCCAAAGAATATGGTTTACCAATGCCGCAATACAACCATGCCAATGATATTATCAGGGGCCCCAGGGATCCTCTTTTATATAAAAATTCTCCACGTCTCGGTAGCAGCCATTCAATTCCCAACCCGCTATTGCGATCCACTATGTTCAGATCTGTTTTCAGACTCCCTCGTTATATTGTATTGATAAGGGACATCAGGTATTCATTAATATCAAATTACGAAAAATGGCGAAATCGTTACAATTGCAGTTTCTCTGAATACCTGCGCGGTAATGTGAGGGGCCGCAGATTCAATAATGATATATGGTTGTGTATACGCTTCGTAAACGCCTGGGGACGGTTAATAGAAAAATATCCGGATGACCATCTTCTGGTTAAATATGAAGAATTGAACAGTGAAACACTGGCGCAGGTCAACAGGATTAATAATTTCTGGAATCTTGATATAAGGGAAGCTTATCTGAATTTCGCGATCCAGGAATCCACCAAGGACAAAATGCTTCTCAAGCATGATCCAGGGAGGCCAGCAGGAGAGATCAGAATGGAAGCGAAAACATTAGAGGAAATAGCCACCAAGAAAGACGAGCTCTTTTTTAAACAAACCTGCAAGACATATCTGAAATATGATTTCGGATATAATTATTCATAAATCATAATGACGTTTAAGGACAGAGCTTTTCATAAAGCCGAATAGTCTTGCCCAGCATTTGCTCAAGCGTAAACGGACAATGTGCCGTTACCGGGGGCGATTGTTGTATAAACTCCCGGATTTTTGCAATAACACTTTTCGGCTGATTGTGTGGAACAATACCCGCCGGAAAAATCCCTTTGAGGATTTCTGTAGTGCCGCCAATATCATAGGCTATGACAGGCTTCCCCAGACATAATGCTTCCAATACAGTTCTACCGAAGGCTTCCGGCTCTTTCGAAAGCGATAAAATTGTATTTGATACAAACAGTATTTCCCTGATGTCATTGCGATGGCCAAGGAAGGTAATATGATTGTCCAGGCCGGCGATTTTCACCTTGAAAAGCAATTGTTCAAAAAAATGCCCTTTCCTGATCGGTGGCCGGCAATACCGGCGGTTCATGAACGGGCTTGATTCCCGCCGCTGCCAACACCTGCAACATGTGATCATAGATATGACATTGCCCGGTATATTTCTCTGCCGGATGAATGTTGTAAGGAAAATGTGGATGGTTACCAATTCTCTCGGTGATACCGGAAAAGGCACAGAGCAGAGAGGAACGATCATTTGATTGCAGATCGTAAACCCGGCTGAATTTCTTTCCCCTTATCCAGGATAGTATCTTGATGGTCCCTATAAATCCTTTACGCCCGAGGGAAACAACATTCAGATTGTCATGATTGTTAAAAATACCGGTGAATGCGGGCGCCGTCAGTAACCACACTTCATCATTCCGGTGATAGTGTTGTATCTGGCGGATGAGAGAGGTTGCCATTACCACATCACCTAACGCCCCCAGTTTTATTATAAAAATTCTGGCCATTTGTCAGTAGAGTATTAAATCAAGTCCTCGAAGTAACTTGAGAAAGACTTTCATAGAGATTGATTGTTTTATTCTGCATTTGTGCCAACGTAAATGGATTATTTTGAGGAACTATTGGTCTTGTTCTGTAAAATTCTTCCAGCCTGGTTACAGCAGCAATTATATCGAGTGGTTTGATGCAACCCTCTGGGAATATGGCCTGCATGACTTCTGCAGCACCGCCGTGATCGTAAGCGATAACCGGTGTGCCAAGACAAAGTGCTTCCAGCGCCGTGCGGCCGAACGCTTCCGGTTCTCTTGCCAGGGAAAATACTACATTTGATATTGCCATAATTTCTTTCAAGTCATCCCTGTGGCCCAGGAATGTAATGTGATTATCAAGATTTCTGTTTTTTACCATGTTTCTGAGCTGATCATAAAATGCAGTTTTATTTTGGTGTGGGGCTCCAGCAACCAGGCCATGTACCGGCAGGCCACGCGCTACCGCTGAATTTACAATTTCTATAAAATCATCCTGTCCTTTCCAACGGGTGATGCGTGCCGCCAAGGTGACAACAAATTTGCCGTTCAGTCCGGGATATGTCTGTTGCCAGTTCGCAAGCCACTCCTGTGCGGGCCAAAAACCACGGGGAAACTGGTCAGAGGAAACCCCACGATGAATGACCTCAATACTGTTCGGATCTGTATCAGGATAGTTTTGCAATATGTGATCGCGAATAAATTCAGAAATGGCAATCACCCGCTCGCCGCGGACCATGATCCTGCTGTAGCGATTAACTGTATAAGGTCCGTGTACGGTAGTGACAAAATGTGGCCGATGTTGTGCATCCATGGATCGCCAGGCCAGGTAACTGATCCAGGCAGGCAATCTTGATCTGGAGTGAATCACAGACACGTTTTCATTTATCAGAATTTTTTTCAGCCTGGAGATCAGTAATAGTGTAAGCAGAGATTTTTTGCCAACGGGAAGAGTGATATGTTCGCTGCCCTCATTGACAAGTTGTTTAACCAGCCGTCCACCACCGGAGATAACGATGGAACGATGACCATTCCTGACCAATGCGGATGCAATCTCAAGCGTGCCGCGTTCAACACCACCGACATCAAGCGCGGGTAATATTTGTACAACTGTTAATGGCATTTTATCGACGCTTTAAAATATACTGCCGCGATTATCAGGCAGACTGTGAACATAATTATTCGGGGAATGAATAGACATGGCTAAACCATGCCGGATATTAATATCACTGAGAATCATCACAGGGAAGCGGTTTTTATCATGCATGTTTAACATATACACGTAGTGATGGCTTGGTATGAAATCGCCGGCTTACTATTTTCAAACCGTGTTTTTCAAGTAACAGAGATAATGTATTTTTGTCAAAATAATATAGATGTTCAGAAGGCTTGATTTCATTCCATGAGGACAGATCCCGTGGGGTGCGCCAATGGCCGATGTCCGGTGTAATAATATCGATCACACCATTTACTGCGAGTATTCGTTTGAGCTCTTTTACCAAACTGTTTATATCAGGCACATGTTCAATCACATCATATAAGGATATGATCTGAAAAAAATGGTCGGGAAATTTCTGTTCCTCAAGTATGCCCTGCCGGAGGTTTGGTAATTGCAATGTATCACGGCCATATTTTATTCCCCAATCCTCAACATCGGTTCCATAACCCTCATAGCCCGCCTCGATTGCTGCCTTGACCACGAACCCGACCGAGCATCCAACATCCAGCCATCGGCCATGATCGATATATCTGTTTTTTACCCGGTTTACCCAGCGCCTGCATCTGCGCAGTTTTTTTTCGCCCTTTATTGCATAGCTGCCGCTGTACTGATGGTTGTAGGTATTAAGCACATCTTTAAATATTGGTCTTGGGTTAATCATTACCAAAGTACATGACTCACACCTTACGAAAGTCTCGTTCTGTTTTTTAAACAAAAATGTGAATGAATTAGCTCCACAGACCGGGCAGGCTATTTTTCCCTCGCCATCAGCGCTAGCTTCATTTATTAAATGATTACTAATGGACATGATAGTGCTGGGTAATCTTATCCAGTAATTCCCTTGCGCAACGATCTGCTTCATCGAAAATTTCCGGGCACGGTGATAATTGTTTGCCGTTACGCCAGTCGTCAAAGCGGGTTATCATTTCATTATCAGCCAGCCGGTTAATGCTGAGGGAAATTTTGTTTTGTTTTATCGCGGGGACGGACAAAATGCCTATTGCTGCACCTGCTGTCATAGATTCATAGATCATGGACATACTGTCTTCGCTCACCCATACATAGCCGGAATCAAGCAACTGGTTTGTGACCCAGTACGGGCCGGTATCCTTGTATGAATGGAACGTTACACCAGGTAATTTCAGGTTGCCCAGTGCATCACTGGTAGAAACGGGCGTGCGGGGTGAGTCGGTAATGTGCCAGATGATGCCCTCTGATTTTTTCAGTATGAGATCAATTTGTTCGAGTAATGACGCATCGTCCCAGGCGTAATGTCTTGACGGTCCCCCGACCATGATCAATCCTCGGCTTTGATCATGGTTTACTGTCGGCACTATTGCATTGATCACACCACGGGTAACGATAACCCGGTCTGTAATCCTGGGGTTGTCGTGGTCAGGGATCAGACAAAAATCAAAACAATGTACCGGCAGACTGGGGTTCATGATTACCACAATACGGCCGCCATAGACATGCCTGGCACAAAGCATGGATAGATGCGTGTGGTGTCCCGCACCTATGATTAAATGTGGTCTTGGGAGCCCGTTCCCGGGCGGGTATTTTTTCTGAAGAAATTGCCAGAACCAGAAATTCAGGGCTGACGCTGGAATATCATGATGGACACAGGAAACATGACGGGACAATGCGTTGATCAGGCCATGGCTCTGGTTATCGTGACCGCGCCTGCCGTCCACTATGCGCCAGATGATCATCGCTTTGGTTTATGTTGAATTTTTGAATAAGAGAATATTACAGATCTTCCAGAGTAAAATCAGTGCCGCAATAAGGACACTTGGCCGTGCCGGTTTTTTCTATCGGCAGATAAACGCGCGGATGGGAGTTCCACAGACTCATTTCCGGCAGCGGGCAATGTAAAGGTAAATCGCTGCGGTTTACCCGGTAATGACGTTGATCATTGGGTGTTTTGTTGCCTGCGCCGGGATTGTCTGTAGATCTGTCCATACCGCTTTTATTTTATATAGCTTAACCAGTGGGTGTATTGTTTGCTGCGGCCATGTACCTGATCGAAATAGAGTGACTGGAGTTTTTCCGTCACCGGCCCGCGTTTGCCGTTGCCAATCATCCTGCCGTCCATCTCGCGGATGGGGGTAACCTCTGCCGCAGTCCCGGTAAAAAATGCCTCATCAGCAATATAGACTTCGTCGCGGGTTATACGCTTTTCTGTCACCTTTAATCCAAGATCCTGTGCCAGCGTGATGATGGTGTCACGCGTGACCCCTTCCAGCGCCGAAGTCAGGTCAGGTGTCAATAATACGCTATTGCGTACGAGGAAAATATTTTCACCGCTGCCTTCAGTCACAAAACCTTCATTATCGAGTAACAGCGCCTCATCATAGCCGCAATCCAGCGCTTCCTGCAATGCCAGCATAGAGTTCATGTAATTGCCATTGGCCTTGGCCTTGCACATGGCGCTGTTTACATGGTGCCGGGTATAGGAAGAAGTCTTGATCCGGATGCCTTTTTCCAGTGCCTCATTGCCCAGATAAGAGCCCCACGGCCAGGCTGCAATCATGACATGGACTTCGAGATTGTCTGCGCGCAGGCCCATGCCTTCGGCACCATAAAAACACATGGGCCGGATATAGGCAGTATCCAGCTTGTTATCCCTGACCATATCAATACAGGCCTGGTTAATAGTGTCTTTATCATACGGCATGGCCATCCGCAGGATATGGGCTGAACGGAATAACCGGTCAGTGTGATCCTGCAAGCGGAATATCACCGTACCCTGCGTGGCATGATAGGCACGGATCCCCTCAAACACGCCCATGCCATAATGCAGGGTATGGGTCAACACATGGGTTTTGGCATCACGCCAGGGAACCTGTTGGCCATCTAGCCAGATGATGCCATCACGATCATACATCGGCATCTTTATTGTCTCCCGGAAGTAAATTATTCATTAAGTGGTTGAATGACGATTAAGTCCGGTATTCCATCATAAATTACCGTCCTGTGACAATTCCGGACTTGTAGGCGGATTCTTGATGGATATGGAAATTATATATTCCCGCGATTTTATATTTCGCTGACCAGCGCGTGAACACAATCAATAATCCCTTTGAGCTGTGGTGCTGCCACGGAATAATAAACGGCACGCCCCGCACGCTGGCTTTTCAACAGTCCCTTTGCCTCCATCAGGCGCAGGTGGCCACTGGTGGCAGGCTGTGACAGTCCACACAGACTGGCGATCTCATCAACGCTGAAATTACCCTGGAAAAGGATTTCAATGATCCTCAGTCGATGTGGGTGTGCAGTACATTTAAGGCGTTCAGCCGCCTCCCTGAGCTGATCGAGCGGCATAAGATCCCCTGCAACAGACCCAATTTTCCTTGCAGCAGCTTTCATTAAAATCCCCTGGTTTAAGGAACTGGATATAATATATCAATAAATAGTGATATATCAATTCAATGATATACAGAAACAGCTGTTACAAATTTTTTCAGTGATGACAACCGGGTAAAAAAGCATGACAAATTATGCTAGATTAGATTGTCTGTGCTTTAGATAAATCGTAAAACTGATATTGAGAGTCTTATGACGGATTGCGCCATCAACCATGTTACCCCGCCTGAGGCCTGGGAGATCCTGCAAACCAGCCCGGATGCAGCATTGCTGGATGTCAGGACCAGCATTGAATTTGAATATGTGGGGCACCCGATGAATGCCGTCAACATCCCCTGGCAAGAGGCGCCGGACTGGTCAGTCAACCAGGATTTTGTGGACAAGGTGCGTCAAATGCTCGCTGCCAGGATGGGGTCTGAGGCAGATATCGAAGCGCTGCCGGTATTGATTATTTGCCGCAGTGGCAAACGATCGCTTGTAGCAGCAGAGGCATTGTTAAAGAGCGGATTCAGAAAGGTGTATAACATTGAACAGGGCTTTGAGGGCGACCGTGATGGCGCGGAACATCGCAGTACGATAAACGGGTGGCGGTATCAGAATTTGCCCTGGGAACAGTCCTGAGCACACTCCACCAATAGCTCGCTGCCGCCGGCTAATTATTCACGTTATTTTCATTATCCTTGTTGGCCGGCCGCGTATACCTGCCACTAATAATCAGGCCGAGCTCGAATAACAGCCAAATCGGCAGGGCCAGCAATATCTGCGATAGCACATCTGGCGGCGTGAGCAACATGCCGATAACAAATGCTCCCACTATAATATAAGGACGATTTTGTTTCAGGGATTCCACAGTCGTGATACCGGACCAGGTCAGCAGCACAGTGACGATCGGCACCTCAAAGGCAAGACCAAATGCAAAAAAGATCATCATGATAAAATCCAGATAACGGCTGATGTCCGTCATCACTGATACCCCATCGGGCGCTATGGCGGTGAAGAACCCGAAGATAAGCGGAAAGATTACGTAAAAGGCGAAGACGACCCCCGCATAGAACAGGAATATGCTGCTGATCAGTAACGGCAAAGCGAAACGCCGCTCGCTTTGATAGAGGCCGGGCGCAACGAAAGACCATACCTGATACAGAATGTAGGGCATGGAAATAAAAAATGACAAGAAGAAAGTAAGCTTGATGGGTGCGATGAATGTAGACGCCACCTCGGTTGCTATCATGCCTGTTCCCGGCGCCAGATGTTCAAGCAATGGTTTTGCAACCAGACTGTAGATGTCGCCGGCGAAGAAACTCAGGGCAATAAAGATCGACAACACGCAGGCCAGTGCTTTTAGCATGCGTGCCCGTAATTCAATCAGATGTGAAACAAGAGTTTGTTCACCAGCGCTGGGGTTGTCGTTTGTTTTTTCGCCGGACATGGTTTTTATTTCTGGTCGGGCTGACCAGGTTTTTCCTTGTCAGGTGGTTTTTTCTGTTTTTCTGTGAATTTCGGATCCTGGTCGGGGGCATTGTGCATCAGGCCATCAAGATCAGAGAGTTGTTGTCTGAACTCCTTGCTTTCCGTGATACGTAGTTCGGTTTCGATTTCACGCCTGGTGTTATTGATAAATCTTCTCGCCCTGCCTATCCATTTTCCCGCAACACGGGCCAGACCGGGCAGACGTTCAGGACCCACAACCAGCAATGCAACGATGGCGACAACCACCAATTCCCAGAAGCTGATATCGAACATGAATAAAACGTGATTTTATATATGAAAGATATCCCGTATTGATCAACAGGATTCAGGAAGGTTTGTTATCAGATTCAGATACGGACTTGGTCTCACCTTCTATGACATTGCCGTGTTTAGGGGTGCTATCTTTTGCAGTTGTGTCATCTTCGGCCTCACTGGCCGCCTTGCGAAAACTTTTTATGGCACTGCCAAGATCACCGCCGATATTGCGCAGTTTTTTGGTCCCGAAAAGCAGGGCAACAATAATCAGGATAATTAATAATTGCCAGATACTTATTCCCATGAGCTATTTCTCCGCATGTTCGTTATACATCAATCCGCCCGCCAGGATTATTCCGGTTCGTCACGCCCCGCTTTTTCTTCGAGACCGGACGCTTCAAAACGACGTTCGAGTTCAGCCAGGATGTCTTCCGGGCCGAGACCAAGCTGGGCCAGCATGATCAGGGTATGAAACCACAGGTCGGCTGTTTCATGAATTATAGCGGTTTTCTCGCCGGAATTTGCAGCAATAATGACTTCCGTTGCTTCTTCACCTATTTTCTTCAGGGTTGCGTTGATCCCTTTTGCGTAGAGGCTGGCGGTATATGATTTGTCCGGATCAGCCCGTTTGCGTTGCTCAAGGGTCTCCGCCAGACGGCGTAAAACATCATCAGTCATGACAGTCTATCCTGTTTTTGTTCAATAAATTCTGGCATGAAAACCCAATCATTTTTTATATATTTCTTTCGGGTCTTTAAGCACCGGACTGGAGATGATCCAGCGGCCGTTCTTATAACGATGGAAAAAGCAGCTTTGCCTGCCGGTATGACAGGCGATATCGCCGGTCTGCATCACTGCCAGAACGATGGCGTCCTTGTCACAGTCGAGGTAGATGTCCTGTATCTCCTGTGTGTGGCCTGATATTTCGCCCTTTTGCCAGAGCCGCTGTTTTGAGCGGGACCAGTAAACAGCGCGGCGTAATTTTATGGTTTGCAAGAGTGCCTCGCGGTTCAGCCACGCCAGGGTTAATATTTTGCCGCTTTGATAATCCTGGGCTACAGCAGGTATCAGACCATCGGTATTCCATTTGATCTCGTCCAGCCAGGCATTGTTTTCTTGCTCAGACATGTTCACAGTCTAACTTCAATGTTAAACCGCTTCATCAAGGTTTTGGCCTCTTGCACAGTATGTTCACCAAAATGGAAGATGCTGGCGGCCAGGACGGCATCGGCCTTGCCTTTGAGTATGCCATCTGCGAGATGTTCAAGTGTTCCAACACCACCGGAAGCGATCACCGGAATATTGACCGCTTCACTAACAGCACGGGTGAGCTCGAGATCAAATCCCTTGCGCGTCCCGTCCCTATCCATACTGGTCAGAAGGATCTCGCCAGCACCACGATCAGCCATTTGCCTGGCCCATTCAATTGCATCTATGCCGGTGGGGTTGCGTCCGCCATGTGTGAATACCTCCCAGCCTGAAGCAGTGTTGTGACTCTGCTTGGCATCAATCGCAACCACGATACATTGGGAGCCGAATTTTGCAGACGCAGCATCAATAAAGTCAGGATTTTTCACAGCAGCGGTATTGATGCTGATCTTGTCAGCGCCGGCATTCAACATGGCGCGGATATCATCCAGGTTTCTGATCCCGCCGCCGACGGTGAGGGGGATAAAGACCTGGCTGGCCACGGCTTCAACGACATCGATCATGGTATTGCGTTCATCACTGCTGGCTGTGATATCAAGAAAGGTAATCTCATCAGCGCCTTGTTCATCATAACGGCGCGCGATCTCAACCGGGTCGCCGGCATCCTGTATATTAACGAAACATACCCCCTTGACCACCCGTCCGCCATCTACATCCAGACAGGGGATGATACGTTTGGCAAGGCTCATGGATTTGTGAATCTATGGCTTGGGTGTGTAAGTGCAGAGTTCATCTGCAAGTTTTTGCGCAGCTGCAAAATCCAGAGTCCCCTCATAGATAGCGCGTCCGGTGATTGCGCCGGCAATACCTTCTGCGGCAGCCTTGCACAGCGCGCGAATATCATCCATATTCGTAATTCCTCCTGAAGCAATGATTGGCACGGTCACTTCTTTGCACAGTTCAACAGTCGCATCAACATTAACGCTATTCATCATGCCGTCGCGTCCGATATCAGTAAAGATGATAGCGGCGACACCGTCATCTTCAAAGCGTTTGGCCATATCGATCACACCATGGTGTGATAATTTTGACCAGCCATTGGTTGCCAGCCTGCCGTTTTTTGCGTCCAGTCCGACGATGATATGCCCGGGAAATTCGAGACAGATATCAGAAACAAAATGCGGTGTGGTTACTGCCTTGGTGCCGACAATAACATAACTCACACCGACGTCCAGGTAGGTTTGTATGGTGTCTTCATCACGTATTCCGCCGCCCACCTGTATCGGTATCTCGGGCCAGGCCGCCGCAATTTCATGAATGACATCTGCATTTTCGGGTTTGCCTGCAATTGCGCCATCCAGATCAACAATATGCAGTCTTCTGGCGCCGGCTCCTATCCAGCGTTCGGCCATATTGAGAGGATTTTCACCATAAACAGTTTCCTGATCCATTTGTCCCTGGCGCAAACGTACACACCGGCCACCTTTAATATCAATCGCGGGAATTAAAAGCATGGGGATTCCTGGAAAAATAGTGTGCAATACAAATTGGATATAGCGGAAGAGTTTGTACGGTTAATTATCCCGGCAACGAATAAGTTATATAAAATTCTAGCACAGGTCAGTCATAATATTGAAAGATACAGAATTTATCTTCATTTTGGCAATATTAATGTGCCTCGTCCCAGTTTTTTCCTGTGCCTATATCCACTACTAACGGTACTAACAGTCGTGCTGCATCAGTCATCAGCCGGCGAATTTCTTTGCGCGTTACAGCAACGGCACTTTCGCTGACTTCCAATACCAGTTCATCATGCACCTGCATGATTAATTTGGCACTAATTTTATTTTTTAGCAACCATTCATCGACAGAAATCATGGCCCGCTTAATGATATCAGCGGCAGAGCCCTGCATTGGTGCGTTTATCGCAGTCCGCTCGGCATATTGCCTGAGAGCGGCATTACGTGAATTGATTTCCGGCAGGTACAGGCGCCGGTTGAAAATAGTTTCGACATAACCCTGTTCCCGGGCCTTTTCCCGGGTCTGATCCATATATATCCTGACACCCGGATAACGTTCGAAGTAGCGATCAACATAATCTTTGGCCTGGCTGCGATTTATACCAAGTTGTTTGGCCAGGCCGAAAGCGGACATGCCATAGATCAATCCGAAATTGATGGCTTTGGCTGCACGCCGTTGTTCCGGTGTTACCTCCTCCGCGCGCACTCCAAACACCTCTACGGCGGTCATTTTATGGATGTCTTCGCCCCTGGCAAAGGCAGCAAGCAGTCCCCGGTCGCCGGACAGGTGTGCCATGATGCGCAGTTCTATTTGTGAATAATCAGCGGCCAGCAGGCTACATCCCGGTGGGGCGATAAATGCCTTGCGGATGCATCGCCCTTCTTCGGTGCGCACCGGAATATTCTGCAGGTTAGGATCAGATGATGAGAGCCTGCCAGTGGCTGCAACGGCCTGATGATAAGAGGTATGTACGCGCCCGGTTTTACTGATTATCTGTTCAGGAAGTTTCTCCGTGTAGGTGGATTTCAGTTTGCTCAGTCCCCGGTATTCGAGTATGAGCCTTGGCAGTGCATGATCCAGCGCGAGTTCTTCCAGTACAGATTCTGAAGTAGACGGCTGCCCTTTAGGGGTCTTGGCAAGTATGGGCATACCCAGCTTTTCATACAGGATTTGCTGTATCTGTTTGGGTGATCCAATATTAAAGGATCCTCCCGCCTCCCGGTAAACACACTCTTCGATCTCTTCCATCTGTAATGTGATCTGCCGGCTTTGTTCTGTGAGCATATCAGCATCGATCATAACCCCGTTACGTTCCATTCTGGACAGGACGGGCAGCAGGGGCATTTCCAGTTCTTCATAAAGTTTTTGCAGATGATTTGATTCCTGCAGCCTGGGCCATAAATGCTGATGCAATTTCAGCGTCACCTCTGCATCTTCCGCGGCATAAGACGCGGCTGCATCGACAGGCACTTTGTTAAAGGGGATTTGTTTTGCACCTTTGCCCGCCACATCTTCGTAGTGGATGGTGGTCCTGTTCAGATATTTCAAGGCGAGTGAGTCCATATCGTGGCGCGAAGCCGTACTGTCCAGCACATAAGACTCCAGCATACTGTCATGTTGGCAGCCCTGTAAATCTATTCCATGATTGGCGAGTACATTCATATCATATTTAAGATTGTGTCCCAGCTTGTGCTTGTTATTGTCTTCGAGTAATGGTTTGAATTGCTGCAGTACCTGGGCACGATTGAGCTGTTTCGGCGCGCCTTCATAGTCGTGTGCAAGCGGAACATATGCCGCTTGTCCTGTATTGATGGCAAATGAGATACCGACGATTTCCGCCTCAATGTAATTCAGGCTGGTCGTTTCTGTATCAAAGGCAAATAATTCAGCTGTCTCAAGCTTTTTAATCCATTTTTCAAGCTCTTTTTCGTCCAGGATGGCCTGGTATTCACATTCCCTGTTATCAGGTTTCTGTTTTATTGCATCGGATTCAATTTCACTTTTGACTTCTCGCAGCAAAGAGTTGAATTGCCAACGCGAATAATGTTTTTTCAGTTCCTGATCATCCGGCTCTCCGTAAACGAGGTCCTCAGGTTTAACATCCAGAACCACATCACATTTCAATGTGACCAGTTCGCGTGTCAGCGGAAACCTCTCAATGCTTTCGCGCAAATATTCACCGACCTTTCCCTTGAACTCGCCGGCATGTTTGATAATTTCATCCAGTGAGCCGTATTCTTTTAACCATTTGACAGCGGTCTTCGGGCCTACTTTGGGGACGCCGGGAATATTATCAACACTGTCGCCCACCAGAGTAAGGTAATCAATGATCTGTTCCGGCGTGACCCCAAACTTGTTGATGACGCCTTCCCTGTCGATGATGCCGTTATTCATCGCGTTATACATGCGTATATGATCATTAACCAGCTGGGCCAGATCTTTGTCACCGGATGAAATGACAGTATTAATTTGTTTTGCTTCGGCCTGTTTCGCCAAAGTACCGATCACATCGTCAGCCTCTACCCCGTCGATTACCAGGACCGGCAGACCCAGAGATTGCACGATGTTATGAATAGGTTTGATTTGGGTGGCCAGATCTTCCGGCATGGGTGGGCGATTGGTCTTGTATTCCGGGTAAAGGTCATTTCTGAAGTTTTTGCCCTTGGCATCAAAAACAACACCGAAATAATCCGGATTAAAATCGTTTAACAGTTTTTTAAGACTGTTGATGACGCCATAAATTGCCCCGCTCGGCTCACCTTTGGACGTCTTCAGGTTGCGGATAGCATGGTAAGCCCTGAAGATATAATAAGAACCGTCTACCAGTACCAGTAATTTCTTGTCCATCTGTGTCTATTAGGAAAAAAGAAGTATGATAAGAAACCATTATGAATGATCATAACAAGTCTGCCCATCCAATAATCAGAGATTCGGACCTGACACGGGAGTCCTGGAAAGTTTTCCAGATCATGGCCGAATTTGTCGAAGGTTTCGAAAAGCTGGCCAGTATCAGGCCTTCCGTCAGTATGTTTGGTTCTGCGCGATTCAAGCCAGACCATCATTGTTATGGCCTGGGCGAGTCAATTGCCAGGCTGCTCTCTGACGCAGGATTTTCCGTACTCAGCGGTGGTGGGCCGGGCCTGATGGAAGCCTTTAATAAAGGCGCGCATGCGGGAAGATCGCTTAGCGTGGGGGTGAATATCCAGCTACCCCATGAGCAGGTGGCTAACGACTATCAGGATATTTCGCTCTATTTCAGGCATTTTTTTTCACGTAAGGTCATGTTCGTAAAATATGCCTCGGCTTATGTGGTTTTGCCTGGCGGTTTTGGTACACTGGATGAGCTGGCGGAAATATTGACGCTTACCCAGACAGGGAAAAGCAGGCGAATACCCATTATATTGGTCGGCTCGGATTTCTGGGGTGGTTTGATAGAATGGTTTGAGAAAAAACTGGTTGCGGAAGGGACTATAAATCCGGAGGATCTGGACCTTCTACAAGTGGTCGATGAACCGCAACAGGTTGTGGACGCAATCTTCGAATATTATAAAGACAGAACTATAGAAATGACGGCGGAAGAACGTCACCGGCAACTGGAGTTGTAACCCACGAAGTCAGCAGGATTTAACAAGCTATGAATAAAAAACTAATCTTACTCGGTTTATTGCTGTGCCTTGGTTTTCCGCTTTATGCCGATGAGGTAAACCCCGATGAACTGGAAGATATCCCCGAACCGCCTGCCTTGCCGGATCCGGTTGAGAGTGGTGAGGCCATAGAACCGCAGGTGACCATCATACAGCGCGATGATGCTACTATTGAAGAATACCGTGTTAATGGGGTGCTTTACTCGGTCAAGATCATACCGGTCGTGGGTCCGGCTTATTATCTGGTAGACCGGGATGGTGATGGCCAACTGGAATCCCGTGTGAATGATATTACCCGTGACATCCCGGTGCCACTGTGGCTGATTTTCAGCTGGTAATTTTCCATACGCATTGAGCGGTTCCGGCCTGTCCCTGTTTGCCTATGGCACGCTGCAGATCCCTGTGGTCATGCAGGCAGTGACTGGACAGAAACTGTCACCAGTCGATGCCGTGCTCAGAGATTACTGCCGTTATTCCATCAGGGATGAAGTTTATCCCGCCATCATTGCACAAACCGGTGCATCTGTTAGCGGGCAGTTATATACAGGACTGGGTCGATCCACGCTAAAAATCCTGGATGCCTTTGAAAATGTTATATATGAGAGGTGTGAAAGGGAAGTAGTGACCGCAGGCAATGTCTCAATCAATGCCCAGGTTTATGTCATTTCAATTGAATACCACCATATGCTATCTGGTAAGCCCTGGGAGGTGGATTGGTTCAGACAAAATCATCTGGATAATTATCTTGAAAGTTGCCGGAAGTTTCTCATCGAGTATAACAGAAAAATACAGGCCTAGATTTTCCTGGCCAGGAATATCAAGCCTGGCTTTTTATTTTTATAAAATTTCACTATCCTGAAACCATACCGTTCAAATAATATCCCGGCCGTTTTTTTACTGAAAAACTGCACATGGATGGGCGGAGTGAATACATCCCACTGCGAAATATTCCTGGGTACTTTTGGGTGGCCGGAGTCAGGGGTGGTGATGTAGATATGTGCTTGTGGTGCAGCCAGATGTTGTAACACGCTCATGAAAAGATTCACATTGCTGACATGCTCGATCACCTCTGAAGAATAAATAAAGTCATATTGTTTATCGCTTTCCAGTAATTCAGTAAAACTTTTACATAAAAATACCGGCCTTGGGAAACGTGACCGGGCGTAAGCCACTGCATTTGCGTTGATATCGATACCGGTTGAGGTTTTGGCTACCATGCTCAGGACATGGGCAATAAACCCGCCACCACAACCGAGATCAAGTGTATTTTTGGTCCAGGCATAAGGAAAGAACCGGGGCAGTTTCACCCAGGCGCGGCGCAGTCTTGAGCCTGCCTTGTTATAGGTTGGTTCGGCCTCCTTGTTTTTATCTGTGTACTGGATATTCAGTTCTTCCTGTGCCGGCATCGGATCAAGAAAGATAAAATCACAGACGTTGCATCGCGAAAAGGAATAACCATTCTTCTCTGCAAGAAAGCCGGTATCAGCAGATGTACAAACAGCACAGTGGGCCATATCAGTTGTTGTTTAGACAGATACCTCAGGAAAGCAAAAATAACGTAGCCAGGCCAAGAAATGTCGTGAAACCAACCACATCAGTTACCGTAGTCAGCAGTACACCGCCAGCAATGGCCGGGTCGATCCCAAAGCGTTTCAAACCCAACGGGATGACAGCACCCGCCAGGGCCGCAATAATTAAATTAACGATCATGGCCAGGCCGATAATGATCCCCAGCGGCCAGTCATCAAACCAGAAGACAACAATCAGCATGACAATAAGCGACCACACCAGGCCATTTAAAAAGCCGACAGCCAGTTCCTTGAACAGCAATGCGCGTGCGTTTGATCTGCCGATCTGCCCCAGTGCTATACCACGCACGGCAATGGTCAGCGTCTGATTGCCGGCAATCCCGCCCATGCCGGCGACGATGGGCATCAACACAGCCAGGGCCACCAGTTGTTGAATGGTTTCTTCAAATTGTCCGATGACCCATGCTGCCAGAAATGCTGTAACCAGATTGATACCCAACCAGATCGCGCGTCTTCTGGCACTGGTGATCACGGGCGCAAACATATCATCAATGCCAAGACCGGCCATGCTCCTGACTGTATGTTCAGCCTCTTCCTGAATCACATCGACCACGTCATCAACAGTAATACGTCCCAGCAGCATATTATCTTCATTGACCACGGCGGCGGACAGCAGGTCGCGTTGTTCAAATATTCTGGCCACGTCTATTGCCGGAGTCAGCGCCGGAATACCGGTTTTTGCAGTCATGACCTCGCCGACCGTGGCTTCCGGATCTTTGCTCAGGATATCCGTCAGCGCGAGGACGCCAATGTATTTATTTTCACGATCAACCACCATGAGGCTGTCTGTTTGTTCCGGGAGTTGCCGCAACAGTCGTAGATAGCGCATCACCACATCCAGGGTCACATCGGCGCGGACGGAAACGATGTCTATATTCATGAGACCACCGGCTGTATCTTCCGGATAGGAGAGTATTGACCTCAGCCGCTGCCGGTTCTGCTCGTCCATGGCGAGGAGGACAGTGTCCTTCATGTCCTTCGGCAGTTCCTGCAGGATGTCCGCTACATCATCAGCATCCAGGTTTTTGGTGACTTGTGCGACCTTGAAGGGCCGCATCTGTTCCAGCAGTTCCATGCGCACCGGGACCTGCAGTTCAGACAATACATCCCCCTCAACATCCGGGCTCAGCAGGCTCCATATGGATGAGCGGGCCTTGCCGGGCAGACTCTCCATGGCATCAGCAATTTCCGAGGGGTGCATTTGCACAAGCAATACACGGGCTCCATGGAGATCATCCTCAGACAATGCGCGGTAAAGCTGATCGATGATTACGGCATCGTTTTCTTGATCTTTGATTTCCGCCATGCAGACAAGTCCTCTGTTGTTCATTTAGTGTAACAACACAGGGGCTTGATTGGATATTAAAATCTTGGAATCCTGCTCATCATGAACAGGCCTGCAATCCGCGGGCATGAACTATAAATATGAAAATATTACGAGAGTGACCGGTTGGCGCTGGCCATGATTTCCGCGACTTCAATGCCGTTATCGGCGTTGAGAGCCTTTTTTGCAAGCTTTTTCAGTATAGTCAGTTTGCATTGATTGATAATCTGTTTGATTTCAAGGAGTGCTGCCGGATGTACACTGAATTCCCGCAACCCCAATCCAAGCAGAAGGTGGGTGTACTGAGGATCACCGGCCATTTCTCCACACATGGCAACCGGTATATTGGCCTTTTCACCGGCCTGTAATGTAGTATGAATAAGACGCAACACTGCAGGATGCAGGGGATCATAAAGGTAATTAACCTCGTCATTGACACGGTCTATGGCCATGGTGTACTGGATCAGATCGTTGGTGCCGATAGAAAGAAAATCAAGATGACGGGCAAAAACATCTGCACACACAGCCGCTGCCGGCACTTCGATCATCCCTCCAACTTGCAGGTTCTGATCGTATGGAATGCGTTTTTCATCCAGTTCTGATTTGATCTCATCTATCATTTGCAGCACAAGTATCATTTCATTGATGTTGGACAACATCGGGATCATGACCCGGACCGGGCCGTGTATTGAAGCGCGGATGATGGCGCGCAGCTGTGGACGGAATAACGCAGGTTCTTTCAGGCATAAACGTATGGCGCGCAGGCCCAGTGCCGGATTGGAAGCAACCAGGCCGGATTGGCGGCCTCCGTCAACCTGTTTGTCGGCCCCCAGATCCAGTGTGCGTATGGTAAGCGGCAGGCCTTTCAGTATCTTCATGACCTTTGTATATGTTTCATAATGTTCTTCTTCATCAGGTGGTGTTTCACGATTCATATACATGAACTCAGTGCGGTACAAGCCAACACCATCAGCACCGACCTGAAGTACGGTATCAAAGTCCCTGGGTAATTCGATGTTCGCATGTAATTCAATTGGTGTGCCATCGAGTGTAATCGTGGGTTTGCCCTTCAGCTTGCCCAACGATGTGTAATAGCGTTTCTCTTCCTTTTGCAGCTTGCGGTAGTGTTTGAGCGCCAGCTCTTCCGGATTAATCAGCACCACGCCCCTGGCGCCATCAAGAATGATGAAATCATCTTCATTGATATAACGCATTGCATGCTGCATACCCACAATGGCAGGGATGCCCAGGCTGCGTGCAAGGATGGCTGTGTGTGATGTCGGTCCGCCATATTCGGTGACAAATGCAGTGATACCGTGATACTGAAACATCACGGTATCTGCCGGTGTCAGATCACTGGCCAGCACGATATGTCCGGTCAGAAGATTGTCCGGCTCCTCGTGTTTGGGCGGGGCCTGGTTCAGCAGCATGCGCTGGATACGGTTTACGACATAATCGACATCATCCTTGCGTGTACGCAGATAGGCATCATCCATTTCTTCAAAAACATTCACCAGCGCATCGCGTTGCAGTTTCAGGGCCCATTCTGCATTACAGGCGAGTTCCCTTATTAATCGTACCGGTTCATGATTCAAGGCAGCATCTTCAAGCATGAGCAAATGCGTGTCTATAAACGCAGTAATGTCAGTGTTTGTTGTGCCGGGGATATGATCGCGGATGGCGCGCAGTTGTTGCCGCGCATTGGTGACCGCCATTTCAAAGCGCTGAATTTCCTTGTTTATGGAACCAGGTTCTATGGAATACTCGCGGATATCAAATTGATCCCGCTGAATGATATGTACATTACCTACGGCAATACCGCGGGATACACCTACACCATGCAGTGCAATCGTCATTCGCTTTCTCCAAAGCGATTCAGTATTAATTCCTCAAGCTGATCCAGGGCGGTATTCTCGTCTTTACCACTGGCAAGAATATCAATAACAGCACCTTTGCCCGCCGCCAGCATCATCATACCCATAATACTCTTGCCGTTGACTTCCCGGTTTCCATGTTTTACCTGTATATCACAATTGAAACCGGAGGCGGCCTGGACGAAACGGGCTGCTGCCCGTGCATGTAAACCCAGTTTGTTTATGACAATAACCGTTCTTTTGGCCATGTGAGTTCTAATCATTTTCAATCAGCACAATACCGTTTCTGCCGCCACTGACAGCCTTTTCCGCGAGTTGTTCCAGATCCAGTTGCGGATAATTAAATACACGCATCAACATGGATAAGTTCATTCCTGTTACGGTGCGCACTCTTGATTTCGATGAGAGTTTTTTTGCAACATTGGATGGTGTGGAACCATACAAATCGGTAAGGATCAATACACCATCGCCTTCATCAAGTGCTGCAATTTGTTCAGATGCATCAGCAATGAGTTCATCCGGGTCACAGTCTCTGGAGGCAGCAAGCAACCTGGTCTGTAATGAACAACCATCAAACATGAATGTAGCAGTGCCGAGTATGGCTGGCCCTATCCCGTCGTGACTGATGATAAGCAAGCCAACACTCATAAAGATGCTTCAGATATCACGGTGTATGGTAATGACATGTTTGCCCTGCTCCTGGAAATATTCTGCCAACCGTTCAGTGATATAAACTGAACGGTGATGACCGCCGGTACAGCCTACTGCCACGCAGAGATAGCTGCGGTTATCGGCCTCAAATTTCGGGATCCAGAAGGACAGAAACTTTTTGATGTGTTCTATCATCTCTGCTACCAGTTTCTGTTTACCCAGGAATTTAATAACAGCTGTATCCTTTCCAGTGAGGTTACGCAGATTATTTTTCCAGTATGGGTTAGGCAAACAACGCGCATCAAATACAAAATCCGCGTCTCTGGGTGAGCCGTGTTTATAACCGAACGAAACTAATTGCAGGGATAGCGCAGCGATAGGACGATTGGCAATGCGTTTGCGCACCATATCACGCAGCTCATGCATCAGGGTATGGCTGGTATCAATGCGAATATCAGCCTGGGCTGACAGGTCATCCATGATACGCCTCTCTTTTTTGATGGCGCCGGACAGGGCAAGGGTCTTTGAAGACAGAGGATGTTTGCGCCGGGTTTCGCTGAAGCGCCTGGTCAGCACATCATCACTGGCATCAATAAAGACCAGATCGATCTTCAGGTTTTTCTTTTTTAGCCTGTTGATAATGCCGGGAAGTTTTTTAATATCACTTTCGGCGCTTCGTGCATCGATGCCAATCGCAATCTCGGGTGTGGCCTGGATACTGCCATCACTGATCTGACGGGCGAACTCGTTCAGCAGACTGACGGGCAAATTGTCTATACAATATAACCCTAGATCTTCGAGTGTATTTAGTGCAATGGTTTTTCCGGCGCCGGACAAACCGCTGATGATGAGCAAGTGTCTTGGCCGGGGCTTCATTTCTCTTCTCCACGTTCGACCAGCAGGCGCTGTCTTTCACTGAACTCTTCTGCGGCGTTATAGCCACTGATACGTAACATATGATTACGTGCAGCACATTCAAGCAGCACGGCAAGGTTACGACCGGGTGCAACCGGGAAAGTGATCTCGGGGACATCAACATCAAGTAGACGTACTGTTATATAACTGCCTTCAAGCCGATCGATTTTTAACTGTTTGCCTTTCTCCACGGGTTCCAGCCGTACTATCAGGCGTAAATATTTGTTTATCTTGATCGCGCTGTCACCAAAGAGTTCACGCACATTGATAACACCGAGTCCACGTACTTCAAGAAAGTCCTGCAGGGCTGCAGGGCAAATGCCATTGATAATGTCAGGTGCAATACGTGAAAACAACGGCGCATCATCTGCAACCAGACGATGTCCTCTGGTAATCAACTCCAGGGCCAGTTCGCTTTTCCCTATACCGCTCGGGCCTGTGATGAGCACACCTATCGCATTCACTTCCATGAATACCCCATGCATGGTGATCACATCAGCAAATAAATTAGCCAGATAGTAATGTAATGTGTCGGTCAATTTAATACTGGAAATATCCGAACTGAATAACGGTGTGCTGTTTTCATTACATCTGCGTTTTAAAAAAACTGGTACAGTATTCCCTTCAGATACGATAATGCAGGCAGGCTGGTGTTTGAATAATTGCCGGATTGCATCTTCGCGGGAGATATCTCTTAATCCACCAATGTAATTCAGTTCCATTTCACCCAGCACCTGTATCTGGTGGGGATGGATAAGATTGAGATAACCAACCAAAGATTGTCCGGGCAGGATATCCGGCTTCACCTGCTTTATGCTTGATATATTACTATCGTCCTTGCCTGTCTTGAGTGGTCCGGTTTTAATCTCTTCCGGAACGATCAGACGCTTGCCGCCCTGCTGCCCAGCTATCCATGTCAGTTGAAGTTTTTCATGATGAATATTGAACAGTTCCTGAACCGTGAGTTGCTGAGTGGTATCTGACATATTGGCCTATTTTGTGAGTATCTTGTATATATTTTCCGGCGATGATCTGAGACGTAGCCGGGTAATCAGCGGGGCATCAGAAAATTTTTCAGCGAGGCAAGAAAGGATTTGCAGGTGTTCATCAGTCGCATCTTCCGGTACCAGCAGACTGAACATCAGATCCACAGGTTTTTGATCAACAGCATCAAAATCAACCCCCGATTTCAGTTGTAAAAACGCGGCAACAGGTTGTTTGATATGTTGAAGTCTTCCATGCGGTATGGCAATACCATTACCAATGCCAGTACTGCCTAATCGTTCACGGGCATTGAGGCAATCAAATATTTCCGTATAGGTTAATGAGGGTTCAGAGCCAGCCATAAGTTTTGACAATGTTTCCAACGCACTTTTTTTACTGGCGACATCCACATTACAAAGAATACGATCTGTGGACAGAATTTCCGGAATACGCATTATAGTTATTTATATTATTGTGATGATTATGAATTGGAAATTCTGTGGTATCAGGATATTTCCTGGTTATTCAGGCCATTTTCACCGCGATGGTGATCCGTCAGTTTTTCCTTGTGTTTTTTAAGCTGCCGGTCCAGTTTGTCAACAAGGTTGTCTATGGCGGCATACATATCGTTATGTTCTGCATCAGCAAAAACCTTGCCACGGCTGACATGGATAGTGGCCTCGGCCATTTGCCTTTCTTTTTCTACATTGAGTATGACATGTATATTGGTCATGTTGTCAAAGTGCCGTTCCAGCCGCGCAAATTTATTTTCTATATAAGCACGTAATGCCTGGGTAATATCTATATGTTGACCAGTGATGCTGATTTGCATAGTTAGCTCCATAGTAGTTTATCTATTGTGTTTATAATTTATATGCTTGTCTCATATCAGACGTTTTCTTTCATTTGACGGTGGTATGGATATTGCCTCCCGGTATTTTGCCACAGTACGGCGTGCTACCTGTATGCCCTGTGATGATAGTATTTTTGCAATCTTGCTGTCACTCAGGGGTTTCTTGTGAGACTCTTCACTGATAAGTTTTTTAATCAGCGCACGTATTGCGGTTGATGAACATGCTCCACCCTCATCGGTATTGACATGGCTGGAAAAAAAATATTTAAGCTCATATATTCCCCTTGGTGTATGCATGTATTTGCGTGTAGTTACCCTGGAAATAGTGGATTCATGCAGTCCCAGCTGATCAGCCACATCATGCAGAACCAGTGGTTTCATGGCTTCTTCGCCATACTCCAGAAAGGCGCGCTGTTTTTCCACAATACAGCTTGCAACGCGCAACAATGTTTCGCTCCGGCTCCGCAGACTTTTGATAAACCAGCGTGCTTCCTGCAAATGAGACTTGAGTGAAATATTATCGGAACTGCTGTCCGCCCGCCGGATCATATTGGCGTAACTGGTGTTGATTTTCAGTTGTGGTATGGCATCGGTATTAAGTTCTACTTTCCAGACGCCCCTCTCTTTCTTTACATAAACATCCGGGACCACATATTCCGTCTGTGTTGTCTGGATTTGCGATCCGGGCCTGGGATTCATGGACTGGATAAGTGCAATAATTTCCTGCAGGCTGTCCTGATTGATCTGCAGGCGTCGCATCAATTGAGTAAAATCGCGGGATGCCATCAGTTGCAGATGCCCGCTGACCAGTTCCTTTGCCTTGGCCAGATGCGGTGTCGAAAGACTGCATTGTTCCAGCTGCAATAACAGACATTCGTGCAAATCTCTGGCGGCCACTCCGGCGGGTTCCATGGCTTGAACCAGGTGCAGCACGGCTTCTACTTCATCCATTTCGGCATCCATATCATCACCCAGAGATTCGAGAATATCGTCAAGACCACAACTTAGATAACCATCATCATCAAGCGCATCAATGATGGAAACAGCTATGGCCTTGTCTTTTTCAGTGACAGGAGTGACATTCAGTTGCCATAAGAGGTGATTACGTAGACCGTTTTCCTCAAATCCCTGGTTTTCGTAATAATCGGAATCAGTATTATTGTTGTGTGTATAAATTGCGGTATTGTCGTAGATATCTTCCCAGACACTGTCTACCGGAAGATCTTCAGGAATGTCATCGGCATCAATACCGCTCTTTTCTTCATCGGCATCAATACCGCTCTTTTCTTCATCGGCATCAATACCGCTCTTTTCTTCATCGGCAGCAACATTGACAGCGGCAGCATCATCAAATTGATGTTCGGAGGATTCATTGTTTTCATCATCTTCGTCCAACTCCAGCATCATATTGGATTCCAGTGCCTGTTGTACCTCCATTTGCAGCTCCATGCTTGATAACTGTAACAGACGGATGGCCTGCTGCAGTTGTGGTGTCATGGCCAGATTCTGGCTGGTCCTTAATTGTAGGGATGGCTTCATATATACTAATTTTAACCCAAAAAATCCCCAATGGTATTATTCCCGGGACTGTCCTAGAGATTGAACTGCTCTCCCAGATAGACTTCTCTGACCTGTTGGTTACCGAGGATCTGATCCGGGGTGCCTTTTGCAATAATGCGGCCATCGTTAACGATATAGGCCCGGTCGCAAGTCCCAAGTGTCTCACGTACATTATGGTCTGTAATGAGTATACCGATACCATGCTGACTGAGGTAACTTATAATCCGCTGTATATCATTGATTGATATTGGATCAATACCTGCAAATGGTTCGTCCAGCAGGAGAAATTTTGGTTCAGACGCCAGTGACCGTGCAATTTCCACCCGGCGTTTTTCACCCCCCGATAAACTTGTGCCAGGATTATCATGCAGATGACTGACATGAAATTCACGCAGCAAATCATCCAGGCGCTTCTGCCGTTGTGCTTCATTAAGATAAGTCCGGGTCTGTAATATGGCCATGATATTTTCAGCAACGGTCAACCGACGGAATATAGAAGTTTCCTGGGGCAAATACCCCAGCCCAAGCAGGGACCGTTTATCCATCTGTAACATGCTTATTTCGAGCTCATTGATATGTATGGTGCCGCTGTCACAGGGAATAAGCCCAACGATCATATGAAAGCTGGTCGTTTTTCCGGCGCCATTCGGTCCCAGCAAACCAATGATCTCGCCGGCATGGACAGTCAGACTCACGTCTTTTACTACCGTACGTCCACGGAATGATTTTTTAAGGTGTCTGACGGTAAGTACGCTCATGGCCGCATTATAGTCTTGAGTATAACGACGTGATCAGAAATGTCTCAGGAGAAACTGAAGTGGAGCTTCAGTTTGTTGTTATTCTTTTTTCTTGGGTTGTATAGTGATTTTCACCCGGCCACTGTCCTGGGCGGGCATACCATCTTCTGTAACAGATTTATCCGGTGCGCCGCGCGCCCTGATTTTGCTGTTCTGGGTATCATATTCAATCCGGCTGCCACTGAATCGCAGTCCTTCCTGTGTAACCAGAGCGTTATCTATGAGAACAATCAGGTTTTTCAAATTGTAGAATTCCATGCGCAATGCTTCGGCCTCGTCATTAACCTCGCTTTTATCAGGCAATTGCCGGTAGGTGGCCGGTTGGCCAAGCATGATAACTGTATCCAGGTCGTTATCTTTGGTGTAATAAACCGTCATTTTGTCTCCCGTCATGCGGATGCTGCCCTGGGTTACCACCACGTTTCCCGTATAAACCGTTACGCCCTTCTGGTCATCAAGCTCGGCAGCGTTTGCCTCGATTTCGATGGGCTGGTCCTTGTCTGTGGACAGGGGCCATGCAGAATTACAAAATACAAGTGCTGCAATCAGCAGTGTATAATTACCTGGATTTTTCGGGAGGTATGATTGTGTGTACATTGTTTAATAACTCAAGTCTGCTTTCTCTCATCCAGGCACGCATGCCTGTGGTGTTGATGGTAATTTCTCCCCGGGTCAGTTTCGCCTGCTTCTCTGTTTCAGCGTATTCCTGATCGGGTAGTATTTTTACATCGCTGGTAATGATTTCCATAACTGTATTGCCTCCGGCATCCTCTTCCCAAAGCCTGACATTTCCGGTCAATAGAATAACCTCATTGCCATCTGTTACCCAACCCTTATCTGCAATTATGTTGATGGGTAGTTTGTCTTTCCGGAAGACCTCAAGCCTGGGATTGGTCAATTCCGTTGTATCGCTGTCCGGGTAGTGCGCCATGTAATCAGCATTCAGTATATTACTGGGTTTGCCATCCTCGGCCATGGTCCACGTTGTAAAGTTTTCCATGTAATAGTCCGGGTCATGGCTGAATTCTGATGATACAGTAGACTCGTCAGTTGTTAGCTTGTTCAACAACCAGGCGCTTGCCGATGCCAACAGTAGCAGAATAATCACGGTTTTCCAGCGGGCCGGCATGCTTTACTCTGGCGGGATCCTGTCTGACTGGTACGATAGTGGCAATCTGACCGTTATATACAATGTATCTGCTCAACTGAGGTAACGCTGAATTGCGGTTTGCAGCGTTCCCTGTGCCTGCATGATCAGTTCACAGACTTCCCGGGCCGCACTATGGCCACCCCTGTTTGCCGTGGTCCAGTGGGCATGTTCCTTTACAAGTGGATGTGCATCTGCAACCGCGATAGACAGACCAACCAGGCGCATGGCCGGCAGATCGATAAAATCATCGCCCACATAAGCTGTTTGTTCATTACTCACCTCAAGTTTTGTCATCAGTTCATTGACTGCCTTACCCTTGTCATTCTGGCCCTGGAAGACATATTCAATGCCCAGAGCAGCCATACGTTCGGCCACAATTCCGGACGAGCGTGCCGTGATGATGGCAATCTTGATCCCCGTGTCTTTCAGCATCACCAGTCCCTGCCCGTCACGCACATGGAATATTTTATATTCATCGCCGCTCTCGCCAAGGATAAGTCCGCCATCGGTCAATACCCCATCGACATCGAATATTACCAGTTTGATCTGTTTTGCCTTTTCAATCACATCATTCATGGATTCAGACAACTCTGGCACGCAATAGATCATGCATATTAAGAATGCCGATCAGTTTGTTCTGATCATCCGTGACCAGCAGTGCATTGATTTTAAATTCCTCCATTCTGGCCAGAGCAGTGACGGCCAGTTCATCCTTGCTGATGGATTTGAAACGGCGCGATATGAGATCGCCAATTCTGGTTTTATGGATATCAATACCATTGTCGAGTGTGCGCCGGACATCGCCATCAGTAAAAATACCAATGACATGATCTCCGCTATCCACAACCGCAGTTGTGCCCAGCCCTTTTTGTGTCATTTCAAGCAGAGTGTCTTTCAGCAGTGTTGATTCGCCAACCTTTGGAATATCAGCGCCCGTATGCATGATGTCATTTACATGCAACAACAGGCGGCGTCCCAACATACCGCCGGGGTGGGCAAGGGCAAAATCATCGGCACTGAAGCCACGTGCTTCCAGAAGCGCAATCGCCAGTGCATCCCCCATGGCTAAAGCCGCAGTCGTACTGGAGGTGGGCGCCAGACCCAGTGGACAGGCTTCCTGTGTGACACTGACATTAATATTTACCGTTGCTGCCTTGGCCAGAGTGGAATCCGGTTTGCCAGTCAGGGCAATGAGTGGAACGTTAAGGCGTTTGATAACCGGCAGGAGTGCAATGACTTCGTCTGTTTCGCCGGAATTCGATAAGGCAATCACTACATCATCTTTTGTGATCATGCCCAGATCACCATGACTGGCTTCACCAGGATGGACAAAGAATGCCGGTGTGCCGGTGCTGGCGAGTGTTGCCGCTATCTTGTTGCCGATATGGCCTGATTTGCCCATACCAATGACAACGGTGCGTCCTTTGCAGGCAAGGATCTGCATGCAGGCCCGGGCAAAATTTTTATCGATACGGTCAGCCAGTTCCGCGACAGCGGCAGTCTCAATCTTGATTACGGCTGTGCCCAGATCGATGAGTTTTTGCAGTTCCTGTTGTAAGTCATTTTTACTCATGGATTTAAACCATTAACTGCCCACCGGGGGTGCAAACAGCCAATATTGATAAAAAAAGAAACATAGCAGTAAAATACCACCTTCGATACGATCAAATCGTCCTGCCCCCCGAATAAAGACCATCCAGCCCATTAATAATGTCATGACTACCATGACCGGGAAATCCCGCAATAATACCTCATTGCCAATTCCGGAGGGGTGTATCAGTACCGGTACCCCAATGACGGCTAGCATATTAAACATGTTCGACCCGACTATATTGCCTACTGCGATGTCTGCTTCTTTTTTAAAAACACTCACTACTGAAGCAGCCAGCTCGGGCAGACTGGTGCCTACCGCGATAATGGTAAGACCGATAACCAGGTCACTGATACCTAAAGCCCGGGCCACCACAACAGAACAGCGTACCAGTAACTCTGCACCGGCCAGCATCAGGATCAAACCCATCAGGAAAAATACAACTGATTTTCTTAACGGCATGATCTGCGCAAGCTCCTGTTCAAATTCTCCGGTCAGGGGATCAGTCACAGGGGTCTTTTTAGCGATTCGCACGATCCAGTATATAAACACAGCCAGTATGATTAACAGGATAGTTGCATCCAGGCGGCTGAGTTCATGATCCAGCATGATGAGTATGGCCGCAATAGCAGACAGAAACATCAACAGGTATTCCCGGCGTAACGTCGCCGAGGCGATTTTAATCGGCATAATCAATACGGACAGTCCAAATACCAGGCCGATATTGGCGATGTTTGAACCAATGGCATTACCGATGGCAATCTCAATTTTGCCATCCAGTGCGGCCACTGAACCCACCAGGATTTCCGGCGCAGAAGTGGCAATACTGACTATGGTCAGGCCGATAAGTAAAGGTGGCATTCCCAGTCCACGGGCGATATTGGCTGCACCTGTAACAAACTTGTCGGCACCAACAACCAGCAACAACAACCCTGACAAAATTCCAAGATATTCAAGTATCATGTTTCTGCTTTACAGGTTTTTGATTGATAATGCCAGAAAAGCAGCAGAAGTTCGATGACAGGTAATTCGCAAACAATAATACTGACAAGTGATAGCATTTAAATCGGGATTTTGTGCCCGTATTAAACTGATCTTTTAACGGGATAACCAGCAATGTCAGATCGTCTGGAGCAACTGCACACCTGGATTTGTAAATCACTGGGAATAAACGATTACAAGCTGCAGCCTGCCTCTGCAGATGCCAGCTTCCGTCGTTATTTCCGGCTCCAGTACGGGCTGCAATCCTTCATTGTCATGGATGCCCCGCCGGAGCGGGAAAGGTGTGAGCCCTTTATCGATATTGCCAACCGGCTTTTGGCGACGGGGGTTAATGTGCCCAAAATCCTGGAAGTGGATGCTGGTAACGGTTTTATATTGCTCAGTGATCTCGGTTCCAGTCTTTATCTTGACAGGTTAAATGATGATAACGCAAATGCATTATACGATGATGCCCTCGCTGCCTTGTTGGTCATACAACAACGGACGGATACAACCGGCATGCCGGTATACAGCGAAAACCTGTTGCAGGCGGAGATGGATTTATTCACAGACTGGCTGCTCAGACGGCACCTGCAACTTCAAATCAACGGCGGCCGGCTTGCCGAGTTAAATAAATTATTTGAATTCCTGCAAGAGACGGCACTGACACAGCCCAGGGTATTCGTACACCGGGATTATCATTCCAGAAATCTGATGATCTGTGAGGAACACAATCCGGGCATACTGGATTTCCAGGATGCTGTTATCGGACCCGTTACTTATGATCTGGTTTCTCTATTGAAAGACTGTTATATCAAATGGCCCAGAGAGAAGGTGAATGCATGGGCGCTGGACTTTTATTATCAACTGGATCAAACGGAAATCGATGAAACTGGTTTTCTGCGACAGTTCGACCTGATGGGTGTGCAACGCCACCTCAAGGCCAGCGGTATCTTTGCCCGACTCTATCATCGCGATAAAAAATCCGGGTTTCTGCAGGACATCCCGCGTACACTTTCTTATATTGTTGATCTGGAAACGGACTATCCCGAACTGGGATTCCTGATCGAACTGCTGACCACCGAAGTTATCCCTGTCATGACCGAGGTCAACAACAAGTGCACGCCATAATTCTTGCCGCGGGCCGGGGTGAGCGCATGCGCCCGTTAACCGGCACCCTGCCCAAGCCCTTGCTGGACATCAATAGCAAGCCACTGATCCAGTATCACGTTGAAAACCTGGTCCACGCCGGGATCAACAACATTGTCATTAATCATGGGGTATTCGGTGACCGGATTGAAAAGCAACTGGGGGATGGCAGCCGTTTCCACGCCAACATATACTATTCAGCGGAAGGTAATACGCCGCTTGAAACAGGCGGTGGTATTTACCGGGCCCTGCCATTACTGGGAGACGATCCTTTTCTCGCCATCAATGCAGATATCTGGACGGATTTTCCATTTCAGTCCTTGCCGGCCTATCTTCCGGGGCTGGCGCACCTGGTGTTGATTGCAAACCCGGAACATAATCCCGCCGGTGATTTTGCTATCCAGGACACCTATCTTGCCAATACCGGAACCCGGTTATATACCTTCAGCGGGATCGGTGTATACCGCAAGGAATTATTCCAGGAGCAGGTTGGCGGGGTCTTCCCGTTGACCCCGTTAATCAGGCAGGCCGTCGCTAGTCATCGGGTCACTGGCGAGATATATAACGGCGTCTGGCTGGATATCGGTACCCCGGAGAGACTCAACAAACTGCGCCAGCAAATTCAAAAGTAAGTACATACTCTGGGCGAAACAAAGATATATCTGCCCATGGGTATGTCTTAAGTCACGAAAAGCCACGGGTTTATTCAACCCGATTCCCCCGTTATTTTATTGCGTCGCAACATAATCTGTGTTAGCTTATGCTTCAATATTGCAGTGCAATAAACTATATATAGTATTTATTGAAATTATTTACCCAATATATAGATGTTTGGATGATTAAAAGGTATATTAGCGTCGGCAAGAAGGCAGGCTGGTCTTAAAAGAGGGCATGTTGTTTGTTGCACTTATTGAAAAATAAATTGATCAGATCTGGTATCTCCCGGCATGTGGCCTGGCTGATGTCGATCCTTGTCCTGACCGCCCCCGCCCTGGTCAGCGCCCTCGAAAGCATCACCATCATAACCTCCGGCACGACAATTCCACCCAGTGTTTATCTTCATGAGAGACTTTATAACACGGCTGAACATGCCGTCGCACAGGACACCCCTAACGCCGTGTATGTCAGGAATGATTTTAATGACATCGTTAAGTCCGGCAAATTGCGCATACTTTATGCCGCGCGAAACCCAACCTCTCATTCAATAACCAGTGTGGAAAGACTCATGCTGGAAAGGTTCGCCCAGGAACATAATCTGGCCATGGAATGGATAGAGTCGGATTCACAATGGAACCTGTTGCCGGAGCTGATTGCCGGCCGGGGGGATATCATCATCGGCCAGGGTATGTCGATAGCAGCAGGCACGCATAATCAAATCCGTTTCACTTCACCCTGGGTCGCTTCCCGGCAGCAAGTAATCGTACGTTCCAATACCACCCGGATTGAATCGCTGGCAGATCTTGTGTCCCGGCAGATAGCACTGAAAAAATCCTCACCGGCATGGCCGATCATGGAAAAACTCGTGGCCAACAACCCGACCATGGATCTGGTAGTTATTCCCGAGACCTTGTCGCAGGAACGGATCATGGCCCGTGTTGCGTCGGGTCAATATGATCTCACCATAGCAGACAGTGACTTTTTGAGAAATTATCTGCCGCAGCACCCGGAATTAAGCGTGGCCTATAATATGGCCGGCGGTGAACCGAAGGCATGGGCCGTCAATGCAAATGCGGAAAAACTGCAAGCCACATTGAACCAGTTTCTGAACAAGCATCATCTTGAGTTCAACATTGCACAGGTTCATCTGGACGACCTGCCGCGAATGCTTGAACGCAAAATATTGCGACTGATTACTTACAAGAGCCCGGTTAATTATTATTTCAGTAATGGCCGGTTCCATGGTTTTGAATATGAGTTGATCAGGAAATTTGCCAAGACATACAAAATGCGCGTCGATGTTGTGCTGGCAAATTCACATGATGAGATGCGGCAATTACTACTGAATGGCGATGGTGATATTATCGCCGCTGAATTGCCAACCAACAGCATTATAAATAAACAAATACAATTTTCAGCAGCATATGATTATTCGGCGCCGCTGATTATCGGCAGGCAATCAGATGAACCGTTACATGATATAAGTGACCTTGAAGGCAGGCGGATCACGCTGTCTGCTGAAAGTCCTTATCGTAACCTGCTGGAGCGGATCCGCGATCGCGGTATAGATTTTGATATTGTTATTGCTGAGTCCGGACTGGATACACAGGCGACATTAACCATGGTATCGCGTGGCATGTACGACCTGACTGTGCTTGACAGTAATAAATATAATAATGAGGTAGCAAGCGATTATCTGATCAAGGCGCATTTCCCGCTAAGCGAACCCACACCGCATGCCTGGGCGGTACGGGCGGTAGATGGGCAATTGATTAATGCCCTGAATAAATTCATCAAGGAAGAATATCGCAGCAAGTTTTACAATACGCTGTACACCAAATATATTGCACATCCACAGCGCTGGACTGCAGGCAACAGGTATCAGCAGCATGTTGACCAACTGTCTCCCTACGATGATCTGGTGCGCAAGTATGCCGAAGTATACAGCTTTGACTGGCGCCTGATTGTTGCGCAAATGTACCAGGAAAGCCGGTTTAATCCGCAGGCAATTTCGTTTAAAGGGGCGGAAGGATTAATGCAGATGATGCCTGCAACAGCTGAAGATATCGGCGCCCGAAACCTTGCCAATCCGGCCGACAGCATACAGGCCGGGGTAAAATACCTGAGCATGCTGAGGGACCAG
>MGYU01000039.1:7234-12708 GCA_001801885.1 Gammaproteobacteria bacterium RIFCSPLOWO2_12_47_11 | reverse complement strand
TATAGCCTCTTGCACATCCCCCCGGGCCTCTTTCAGCACCTTGCCCATCTCTCGGGTAAGCATGATAGCCAGCTCCTCTTTCCTTCTCTGTAAAATATCTCCTGCCCGGAAGAGGGTCTCGGCCCGCCGGGGCGCCGGTACCTGTCTCCACCTGGAGAAGGCCCTGGTAGCTGCTTCTACGGCAGAGTCTATCTCGTTGGGGCCAGCATAAGAAATTGTCCCCAGGACTTCACCATTGGCCGGATTGAGGCTCTCAAAGACCTTCCCTGATGCGGACTCAACCCATTTACCATCTATATAGTTCCTATATAACATGACCATATCCTCCTTACGTGCCTGGAGCAACTCGATGATGCCCCCTAAGATTAATCTATCTTAGATAAGCCTGTTTTGCAAACGAGAGGGTTTTAGAGCGGTTAATTTCCACTTTTTCTATTTCTTGAAAATCATTGCTACTCCTACACTTATCCCGTGTAAGAGGATAAATTTTGGGGAATGTCCAGACCATATTTTCCTTGACACGAGGGGAATATTTTTGCATCATAAGGAAATCCTAATATAGCTTATTGACCGGGGCTTTTTTACTTGCTGCCGGCATAGGGTCTAGACTCATCCTCTATATCAGAAAGGGAATCTCAGGCTGGGCAGGAGGAATTTTTGAAAAAATAATAAGGGGAGGTGGTAACATGAATTTGTATTTTGAAGATTTTGAGGTAGGAGAGAAGTTCTCTACTCCAGGAAGGAGCATTTTTAATACTGATATAGTTAATTTTGTGGGCCTTACCGGTATGTATGAGGATCTCTTCTGTAATCTGGAATATATCGAAAAGGCCAGTGCCTTTAAAAAGCGGATAGTACCTGGGGCCTTGACCCTTTCGGTCTCTGTCGGCTTGTTTAGCCGAACCTGCTGGTTTGACAAGACTGGCCTGGCCCTCACAGGTTTCCGGAAGATAAATTTCATCAATCCTCTAGTCCCAGGCGATACCATCAGGAACGAATGTGAGGTGATAGGTAAGCAGGAATCAGAGAGAAGAGATGGGGGCATTCTTACCCTGCAAGTTATAGTCAAGAACCAGCGGGATGAAGATATTGTCTCGTATCAGACCCTGGGTTTAATGGCAAAAAGGGGTTAAGAAAGGTTCAAAGTTCAACGTTCTATATAAAGCCAACCTTGAACCTTGAACGTTGTACATTGAACTTATTAAATTAAGGAGAAAGGGAGAAGAAGGGAAAATGGTGAAAGAAGAGCAATAGATATAATTTTTCTCCAGTTCCCTTTCTCCCCTTTTCTCCTTATTATTAAAATTGAAATTCCTATACTATGAACTTATGAAGAGAGGAGGGAGATAAATGCCAAAAGAAGCGCATATGGACCTATATTTTGATGATTTACCCCGGGGGTATAAATTCTCTGTCCCAGCGAGAACCATATTTGATGCCGATATCGTAGGTTTTGTGGCCCTCTCAGGACAGACAGAGAGCCTCTTTTTAGATACTGAGTATGCTGAGAAAGAGAGCATATTCAAGAAGCGGGTTGCCCCCGGCATGCTCGTCTGGCAGCTTTCTATGATGGGGATGCTCCGGTTAGGGATACTGGAAAAGGCGGGATTAGCTTTCCTGGGTCTGGATGATGTCAACTTCTTTAAGCCTGTCTGTCCCGGTGATACCATTTATTCCGAGGCAGAAATCGTGGAATGCCGAGAGACCAGCAAAGGGGATCGGGGTATTATTGCCATGCGGTTTGAGGTTAAAAATCAGCGCGGGGAAAAGGTTATGGAGTATACCCATAGAGAACTACTCCGCAAACGACCGCAACCATAATGACCCTTGAAATTTATTGAGATTGAGAGACTAATGGAGACTTGCTGAGACCGAGAGATTATTGTCGAAATGAGTCTCTATAAATCTCAGCATATAGTCCAAGTCTCTATGACTCTGTGGCTGAACCGTTAGGGTGAAGATATTGATCCCTGGTTGTTAGCTAAGATGCCTTTTATCACGGGTAAAATTCTATCAATTTTAAAGGGTTTATTTATAACCTGATCTACTCCATTTTCTTTAAGTGTTTGATCATCTATTTCCATATTCCACCCAGTCATCAGTATAACGGGTGTCTCTGGATTGATTTCTTTAATCCTTTGAGCTACTATCCAGCCTGAGATCATTTGCCTCATGTGGGTGTATCTCTTCATCGCATTGCCAAATTACGTCCTTGCGCATTTCGGCCATACGTTCAACTATCCACCTTACCGGTTGTACATCTTCATCTGCCGGACCGAAATTCCAGGCTTCAGCAAAGCTTGCACCACCCGAATCAAGCTGCTCTGCCAACATCAAATACCCGGACAACGGTTCCAGTACATGCTGCCAAGGTCGGAGCGATAGAGGGAAACGTATCTTCAATGTTTCACCTGCATCCATCGCACGCAGGATATCGGGAATCAATCGATCGGGGGCCCAGTCGCCTCCACCAATCACGTTGCCTGCTCTGGCACTTGCCAGGGCGATGCCTGCTGGTTCAAGGAAAGATCGCCGATAGGCAGCTGTCACAAGCTCTGCACAACCCTTGCTGCTCGAATAGGGATCAAAGCCGCCCATCGCTTCGTTTTCGCGGTAGCTCCATGCACATTCTTTATTTTCATAACACTTATCAGTAGTGACGTTCACTACTGCTTTCACGCTGGGCGTGCCGCGCACCGCCTCAAACAAGTTCACCGTTCCCATCACGTTCACTTCATAGGTTTCTGCTGGTTGTGCATAGGAGTAACGCACCAGAGATTGTGCTGCCAGATGAAAAACGATCTCCGGCTTCGCCCTTTTCATTGCCTGGCTGAGTTTGCCCGCATCACGGATGTCCGCAATTACGCTGCTCGCCATGCCTTTGCCAACTTCTGCGATGGTAAACAAGTTGGTTTCTGTCGGTGGGTTGAGCGCGTACCCATGCACATCTGCGCCCATTGATTGCAACCATAGCGAAAGCCAGCCCCCTTTGAAGCCGGTATGCCCAGTCAGAAAAACACGCTTGCCTTGCCAAAAATCCGGTTTCACTTCCACACTTTCCATGGAGCCCTGCCGCTTTGCCAAAGCTCTTCCAGATGATTTTTGTCGCGTAGGGTGTCCATCGGTTGCCAGAACCCTCTATGCTCGTAAGCTATCAGTTCGCCCTGAGTTGCAAGTTTGATAAGTGGTTCACCTTCCCACGACGACTTATCATCAACGATCATGTCTATGCAGCTTGGTGATAAAATAAAAAATCCACCGTTAATCCAGCCACCATCGCCTTGCGGCTTTTCAACAAAGCCGCGTACTGATTTCCCGTCCATATTCAGTGCACCATAACGGCCGGGCGGTTGAACAGCAGTGATTGTCGCGCGCTTACCGTGCTTTTTATGGAAGGCCAACTGTGCTGATATATCAATATCGGCCACCCCATCTCCGTACGTAAAAAAGAATGCCTCTTCGTCTTTTACATATTCGGCCACGCGCTTCAAACGTCCACCGGTCATGCTGTTATCGCCTGTATCAACAAGTGTGACACGCCATGGTTCTGCGTTGCGTTGATGCACCTCCATACTGTTGTTCTGCATGTCGAATGTCACATCCGACATGTGCATGAAATAGTTAGCGAAATATTCCTTGATGACATAGCCCTTGTAACCACAGCACACCACAAAATCATTAATGCCGTGCGCGGCATAGATTTTCATGATGTGCCACAAGATGGGCCTGCCACCGATTTCTATCATAGGCTTTGGGCGCATGGCTGATTCTTCACTTATGCGAGTGCCTAAACCACCAGCGAGAATAACGGCCTTCATTCATTACCTCCGAAAATTATAAATTTCATCAGCACTTGTGGCTCAAGCATAATGAATCGCTCAAAACTATTATTCACCATATGCGGTATTCCATACCAGAATAGGGCGCACTACTCCATAATAGGCACCGCTATGCTGTTCTCTTGCAGACCCACCTTCAAGGGGGTCATATATTTTAAATCCAATCGCATTTTTCTCATTAACATGTACAGTTGGACTTTTAATATTATCCACAGTGTTAATGATCGCCTGAATGGAATACGTCCCTTCGGCAAGGAAATTCCCGGGGATAACGCATCGACTGGTGTACAACCCCGCTTGGCGTTTTCGGCCTGCCCATTCTGGATCGTGCGTTCCGCTGGAAATAAAAACTATAATATTGTCCTGATTGTACAAAAAAAAGGCAGAGTTTAGCGCCGCGCTCGATTGATAGACCCGATATGAAAATTCAATCGTTATCGGTCGCCTGATATCAAAGAAATCTCCTTGATCATTTATTTCAGAAATGGCTTTTATGGAAAGTAAACGTACAGTTTCATTACCTGGTGCAACGTGCTCTGCCCAAATTTTATACGACCGCAAACTTTCAGAGGTAATCGCCGAGTATCGGTTAGCGGCGTCTAATACTGGACCGTCAAAATCCAGACTGCCTGATTGAAGAATGATTCCCCGGTTACACAATCTGGTTATTAACGAAATATTATGCGAAACAATCAACACGGTAGCACCACGTCCCTCAAACTCCCCCATCTTCTTAAAACACTTATTTTGAAAGCCTACATCACCTACTGCCAGCACCTCATCTACAATGAGTATCTCCGGCTCCAGATGCGCCGCAACTGCAAATGCGAGACGGACATACATGCCACTGGAATAGCGCTTGACTGGTGTATCCAGAAACTTTTCAACTTCAGCGAATGCAACTATTTCATCGAATTTTTTCTTGATCTCAGCCTTGCTCATGCCAAGGATGGCGCCGTTAAGGAATATGTTTTCCCGTCCGGTGAGTTCCGGATGAAAGCCCGTGCCGACTTCCAACAGACTGGCAACCCTGCCCTTGATCGAGGCTTTACCTGATGTGGGTTCTGTAATGCGACTCAGGATTTTCAGCAAGGTGGACTTGCCTGCACCATTGCGACCGATGATGCCTAGCCGGTCACCTTGCTGAATATCGAAGCTGACGTCCTTGAGTGCCCAAAACTCTTCATGTGTGGGGTTATTTTCTGGAGCAGCAAAAGGATGTGTCAGTTTATGGGTGAAACGCCTGGCACTGTTTGCCAAAACATCGCGCAAAGCAGTATAACGCTCCTGCTTCTGATGGCTGATGATGTATTTTTTCGAGAGATTCTCGACAGAAATAACAGTCGACATCAGATCACATCCGCAAAGGTTTTTTCCGTTTTACGGAAATAAACTATCCCGGTGACCAGTATCACCAGAACCAGAAAAAGGGAGAGCAAAAAACCTGGCCAGTAAAATTGGGAAGTGCCGCCAAGTATCGCCCAACGAAAACCATCAATCACTCCAACCATAGGGTTAATGGAATACAAAAGGCGCCATTGCTCCGGCACAACATTGCTGCTGAAACCTACGGGTGAAATGTACAGCCCGAATTGAACTACAAAGGGTATGATATAGCGAAAATCACGGTATTTA
>MGYU01000039.1:0-7222 GCA_001801885.1 Gammaproteobacteria bacterium RIFCSPLOWO2_12_47_11 | reverse complement strand
GCAATCCAGACACTGGCACCTAATACTGTAATGAATGCATACGTAATAAATAGCGGTAATGTAAGCATGCGCCAATCAGGATAAAACTCATACCAGAACATCAAGCCAATCAGGATCAAAAACGAGATCGCAAAATCCACCAAACTGACGATAATCGCACTGGTTGGAATAATAAGACGCGGGAAATACACCTTGGAGATCATATTTGTATTACCGATGAGACTGTTACCGGCATCGGTGAAAGCATTTGAGAAGAACTGCCAGGGTAACATGGCTGCAAAGACCAGAATTGGATAAGGAACACCATCGGAGGGCAACTTTGCCAATTTACCGAATACTATGGTAAATACCACCATAATGAGCACTGGCCGGATGACAGACCAGCCTATCCCGATAACTGTCTGCTTATAGCGAACGCTGATATCCCGCCAGGCAAGAAAATAAAATAATTCCCGATAACGCCACAGGTCAAACCAGTAATGGCGATCAGTTTGACCCGCCATGATTACCATTTCATGATTGTGACTGTTCGACATAAATCCGGAAATTATGCTATTCGGTTATTTATTTGATTCCCAAAGTAACAATTTCGGTTTGCCCGCAAATACTGCGTCCATTCTTTTGTATTCGGACTGATTAAGAACCAATGTGCGGATCTTTCTGCTGATATATTTTTCAGCTTTTTTAACCAAATCATCCAGGTTATTACGATCAATATCACCAACCAGAACCAGATCGATCAATCCACTGTCCTTGCCTTCAGCATAATCATCAATCAGGAATGCCTTTTCGAGGGTGCCCAGGCGCTGCAATATACTTTCGATGATATGGTCCATGCCGAGGGCCTTTTGCACCATCGACTGTAACTCGGGGAATAACGAATGTTTTTTATTGGCGCGATAAAAAATCTGCCGGCCATTTTTACTTGCTATCAGCAAACCGGCTTCATTCAGGTGTTTTAATTCATCACGCACCTGGCTGACCGGCGCGCCAAATTCATCCGCCAGTTCACGCATGTAGGCTTGCTGCCCCGCATTAAGAAACAGACGCATCAATATGCGGATACGCATCTTCGAAGTAATCAGACCACCAAAAGCCGTGTCCAGGGTGTCACCTATCTTGTTCTATTTTATAGAACAAGATAGCTCATTCACCGGGCCGGATCAAATCGCTGTCTTATTGGCCGGGAATTGTAATCATAACTACTTGATTTATAAAAAGTAACAGACCATTTAGTTATACAGGATCGGTTGGGGGGAGGACGTCCTCCGTGCTTTCAATAACCGATAATGGCTCAATTTGAAATTTGTTATATAAAGATTGTCATTTCGAAACCACGAAGTGGTTGAGAAATCTTGCCTTTTTAAAGTTCGAGATCCCTCACAAGCTCCCTCACATTCGTTCGGGACAGGGTTCGGGATGACAAACTGAGCCACAACCCAATAAACTGGCAAACTATACAAGATCAGGCAGTACAGCTCCGGAATTTTACTTGGTGGCGATAAAGACCATCTGGTGGCAATGGTATGGATCTATTTTTTCGGCCACCGGCTGCAAGAAATTGGGTAACGGATACAGTCCAAAGCCATATCCTCTTACCCGGGAAAATCCGATCATGGTTAAATATTTTTTCAGGACCCGGAAACTGAATACCACCAGGTGACGATGGACAGGGTAGTCGGATCCGGCATCCGATATCAGCCGATCTGAACTTACCTTAAAGATTTCTTCCGTGTTCAATAATATTTCCGAATCGGGATGCGGACCGCTCGATGGCATTTTCCCTGCAAGAATAAGGCACGCGGTGAAATAGGTGCTGATGTTCGGTGTCAATAATACCAGCTTCCCGTCTTTTTTCAGGGTCCGGTGGCATTCCTGCAAAAAATGACATCCGTTCAACAGATGTTCCAACACAGACAGGGCAAATATACAGGTGAATTTTTCATCATCATGGGGTAAATCATCATTAAGATCTCCCTGCTGGATATTGATCCCTTTATTCCGGGCGATTGCGACCAGTTCCTTGTTCCATTCAATACCAAAATACTGATCTCTGGTGAGCCCGGCTGCTGGTGCCAGGCTTTCGTACCAATGACCCTGGTTTGCACCACAATCCAGGCAAAACCCACCATCCTTCAGGGCGGAAATGATCTCCTCGCGTGCCAGACCATAGGCCTTGTCCATTGTATGCTGATACAGGTTCTTGAAATAAGAACGCAGCACTATCCTGTCGCCTGAAGTTTTGCATGGCTGTTAATCAACTGGAAATATCTTTCGCCAGCCACCTGCCAGTCAAATTGCTTCGTTACCTTGTCCCGGCCCTGTGCAGCCATCTGTTGTCGTAGTTCCCGGTTCCCAAGCAAAAGACAGATCTTTTCTGCGAGGTTAACCGGATCGCCCGGTGTAACGAATATGCCTGTTTTCGCATCGACCACATCCCGGATGGCATCAAGCGATGAAGCGATTACTGCACAACCACAACCCATCGCTTCAATAGTAACCAGACCCAACCCTTCCTGATCGCCGGTACTGTCGATGATTGATGGCACTACGGCGATACCGGCTGACGAATACAAATCCGGAAGCTGATGGTGTGGCACTGTGCCCAGAAACTGCACATGATTATCCAGTCCCAGTTGCTTTGCCTCTTGTTCGAGTGTGCTTCGCAACGGACCGCCACCCACGATTAATAGCTCAGCACCAGGAACGGTCTTTGTTACACGGGCCATTGCATCAAGCAGACAACCCGCGCCTTTCTTTTCAACCAGACGTCCCACAAAAATCAGTCTCTGATCGTTTCTTTTAATCTCAGGCACCGGTTTGAATTCATTGATCAGATCCACACCCATGGGCATCACGCTGATCTTGCCGCCGTTAACTCCCATCTTCATCGCGACCTTTTTCATGGCGCTGCTCACGACGCAGAAATGGGTGCACTTGTCTATCGTCCATTTCTTCAGGCGTGTAAAGAAGAAATTGTTCAGCGCATACAAGTCACCGCCATGGGACGTACAAACCAGGGCAGGCGCTTTCCGGCGCAGCAGCATATTAATGAATGCGCAAATACAACCCTGGGGTATCAGCCAGTGTGCGTGTATTAACCGGTAATGCGTGTTTTTTAATCTGTGGTATAACGCAAAAGACTGGGCGATGACAAGGAAAGGAACCAGCAGGTAATTCAGCGGGTTTTTTTTCAGGTTGGCCAGTATGCCGCCTGAATAGGCCAGCGTCTGCAGATCGCTGATGAAATATTGGTAGCGGTAAACATTTATTCCATCCAGCAGTTCATGTTTTTCTGCGCCGGTTGCGTGCGGGGCGATCACATCAATTTGCAGTCCTTTGCCGTGCAGATATCGGCACAGATCAAAAACAAATGAAGGTTCCGTGTCGTTTCTCCACCTCGGGAAGGTTGACGCGATGACCAGAACACGCGGCATTTCACTGGTCATTGCCATTTCCTCCGGACATCAGCCTGCAGAAGAAGGTTTTGTTGCCGTTATATGATAACGGTAAGGCATGAAATGATCTGGCGGGAACAGCAGTCCGGATAACCAGGCGCAGATATTAATGATCGGAATCAACACAGGCAGCAATACTATAATCAGGAAACCCGGATGCCGCTTTTCAAATGAATTGATGACAGTCTTGCACAGCGCCAGATTCAATAACAATCCTGATGTTACCAGGGAATTACCACAGGCGGCCTCCCTGTCGATGGACAATCCTTGTTTTGCGAGCAATGCCTGCAGACCATGTTGGGTCCAGCGCTGGAAATCGAAAGGTGCATCGTGTACCGGGTATATAAACGGAACATTGAGTACCAGTTTGCCGCCCGCTGCAAGAACCCGCTCTATCTCCTGCATACATAGCCCGGGGTCTGCCACGTGTTCAAGCACGTCCAGCAACAGTATAGCATCCATTGATTTTGCGGCAAACGGCAGATTTTCGGCATTGGCATAAATATCCGGTCTGCTGTTATACATTGTCTGCGCAGTGTAATAATCAAGGCCTATGTATTGCACATCTTTGTCCAGATATTTTTTTGATGTCTTACGGGCACAACCAATATCAAGTACGGTACCACGCAGTGATCCTGCAACTTCAGCCAGGAATTTTTCCTTGTCGCCATGCATCAGCCACTGGGGATGGAAAGGCGTACCCGAAAGAAAACCAACTGCCTTTTTTATTGCCCGCAGGTTCACTGCTTGTTACGGCCATCCTGGCTGTTTGAATAAAGTAACATGGTCAGTTGTTCTGATATCAACCCGATCAGAAAAACCAGGATGGATATGATGAACAACATGGTCCCCATGTTGGTAAACCGGCCCAGGGTATAATAGGTATAGGTATAATAGCCAACACCCGCAATAAAAAATAATAAACTGGCCGGGGCGAAGAATTTTAATGGCGAATATAATGTTCCGATCCTGAATATGATTAACAGAAAGCGCAGGCCATCAACAATTGGACGGATATGACTTTTCCCGATCCGGTCAATGACCTTTACCGGCACGTAGGCAATGCTGTATCCGGCACGGAACAAAGCCATGGTAATTGTTGTTGGATATGAAAATCCATTGGGAAGCAGATACAGGAACTGTCTGAATTTGTCTGACCGGACCGCGCGGAAACCCGAAGTGAGATCCAGTACTTTATGTCCCGAAACCCAGGTTGCAAAACAATTATAAAAAAAATTGGCAACGCTTCTGGCGAGACTGGCATGTGAATTCATGTTCCTTGCACCGACCACCATGTCATAGCCTTTTGCGATCTCATTCAGCAGTTTCGGTATTTCATCCGGACAATGCTGGCCATCCGCATCCATGAATACGAAAATATCACCCGCAGCGGCCCTTGCCCCTGATTTTATTGATGCGCCGTTCCCCTTGCTGTAATTGTGAGTAACAATTTTGACCGGGAAAGATTCACACACCTTTACCGTGTCATCAGTTGAACCATCGTCAACGACAATGATTTCATCCTCCGGATACAACTTGCACAATGCAGGCAGCATTGCGCGGAGACCTGCACTTTCATTCTTTGCCGGAATAATTATGCTGATGTTGTTTTTCATTTTTTTATTCTGCTGAGAAATTTCTGATTAAAATGTCATTTCGACCATAGCACGAAATGGCACATATTAATTAATCAGGGTTTCCTGAAATATTCCAGTGCTCATTGCCCCGGTTCGTTCATCTCATCTCTAATACCTATGACGATATCACGATAGGCCAGTTTCAGCCGTATATTTTTATTTATCATATCATCCAAAACCGCCATGGTTTGTGTTGCTTCTTCCTTGAGGCCCAGGGCAGACAGGATACGTAATTTGAGTATCAGCCGGGGGACCGTGGGTGAATACCGGGTCGCTGCCACTATATTATGATAGGCGACACCGGCATCACCGGTAAGTATCCCCAGCCTTGCTGCCAGTTCGTGTAATAATATACGGTCTCGCTTGAATTGCGGGTTAAGCGCAAGCGTTACAATAAGCCTGGTGAGATTATTCAAATCAATGGCTTTACAGTCGTCTTCGCTGACGGCGGATACTATCAACGTCAATTCTTCCACTGTACCAAAACCCGAATGCTCTGCCGCGCCCGCGCGGGTAATGAGTTCCTTCCATGCTGAAGGTCCTGGATCCTGATTTCTCACACAACCATTAATCGCCAATAACTTGATGTGCGGATATATCTCTGTGGGATATTCTGCGGCGACGACATGGTAGATGCGTTCTGCCTGGCCCAACTCAAACCTGGAGATCAAAAGATTACCCAGTGCGGTGACGGCGCGAACAGAACCGGGGTGATTGTTGACCAGTGCCAGATGCCTTTCGACCGGTTTGGTCCATAGATTGATTTCCATGAGGGTATTGGCCACAACCAGCAGGCAATATATGAGTAATACGCCGTATGCGAGACGGCGGCGTGATAAATACCGGCCAGCCGCTATCGCTGCATAGGTAATCAGGATGAAAATACCCAGCGAAGGCAGGTAATTCCGGTGTTCAAAATAAAGTTCAAGGTTAAGGTAAGATGATTCAAGCGTATGCCCGGCAAAAAACCATAAAACGGCAAAACTGAAAACAGTAAATCTTTTCCGGTAGACTGCCGCAGTAACGACCAGGAAAGTAATGATGATGATAGCACCCAGGGTCCACGGCGGAGATAACAACCCGTGCGAAATCGGGAAGTCATCGTGATAAATCGAAAATACGCCGGGGTTTGGAACGACAATATGTTGCAGATATTCGACCAGTATCACCGCTTCCGTCATCAGGCGCTCTGCCATGCTGAAAGGCCGCAGGTGATAGCTGGCCAGAACAGTATCGAAACCGGTGGCCAGATAAATAATTAATGCGGCCAGGGGAATGCCCAGAAAAATCCGGTTCCATTTTTGCAAAACGCGGTCTTCCGCGCGGTCTGCCAGCAAGGTTATGTTGATCACCAATATCATCAGGGGTAGTAATATTCCGTTTTCCTTGCTCAACATACCGAGCAGTGTGCAGCCCCAGACTGCAAGCCCTAACCTGACCAGGTATTTGAATTGTCTCTCATTCAGATAGCTCTCACGTATATGGAGATACAAAAACACACCCAGCAAGATAAAAAATGTTGAAAGCTGGGTCATACGCTGCACGACATAGAGGACGGTGGTGATTTGCATGGGGTGCAGCAGCCAGAGCGCTGTTACAATGAAACTGAAGGTCAGCTTTTCTCCGGGATTTAATCCCAGGTAACCGGCGAATTTCCGGCAGATCAGAAATATCAACCCGCCGCAGGCCAGATGCATGGCCAGGTTGAATGCCTTGAAAGCAAACGTGTGGTCCGGCCAGGCGCTATATTGCAGGGCGAACGTGAACAGGCTCAGCGGGCGCCCGGAAGGACCGGCAGCCCCGCTGAAAATAAAATACAGGATCCCGTTTTCACGGACAGCCGCCAGGCCACCGAGATTGTTGACATCGTCCAGCTGGAACGCACTGGACAGTGCCGGGAAATAGATGACAACAGTCAATCCCACCAGCAGGAGAAATCCGATCATTGCATATTTTATGTCGGGGTTCCTGTTCATCAGTCTGATATGATTATTAAATAAGTGTTCCTATAACCCATCTCAACATTCAACAATACAGTCACACGTTCATACAATTTCCCCTTCCCCCTCTCAGGGGGAAGGATGGGATGGGATGGGGGTTTAATATCTATGTCAACGATGACATCCA
>MGYU01000038.1:30238-33838 GCA_001801885.1 Gammaproteobacteria bacterium RIFCSPLOWO2_12_47_11 | reverse complement strand
TGACGATTGCAGCACTGGCCGAACCTGCCATGTTGATGGTGGTTTTCACCCTGGCGATGCTGGCCTCAAGTTCCAATCTGTCAACCATCGTGACTTACGTCCTTAATCAGGAACTGGTACTTCGCCCGTCTTTGTTGTTTGCCTTGCTCGCGCTGATACTCGTGGGGATTGCCGAGACCGGACGCTTTCCGGTTGATAATCCCGCTACACACCTTGAACTCACCATGATCCACGAGGCCATGATCCTGGAATACAGCGGCCGTCACCTGGCCTTGATGGAACTGGCGGCGCAACTCAAATTCACCATTTATGCGGTACTCATAGCCAACCTGTTTTTCCCCTGGGGCATCAGCCAGAGCCTTGCCCCCGGCGCATTGCTCCTTGCCGTATTTTCCATCGCGGCCAAGCTCACCGTGCTTGGCGCATTTCTCGCGCTCAGTGAAACCACCATGGCCAAAATGCGCTTGTTCAGGGTGCCGACGTTTCTCGCTGTTGCCTTTACCCTGTCTTTACTCGGTATGCTCAGCTTTATCATGCTCGAGGGTCATTAATGGATACCTACGCCGAGCTGCCACTGCTACAGCAGGCAATCCAGACCCTGGCAGCCCTGGTGCTGGTGTCGTCCTTTGCCTTGCTCGCGCAATCGCGTGTTATCGCCACCATCCAGATTTTTGCCTGGCAAGGTTTGCTCCTCGCCGTCATCACTACCCTGATCGCATGGGAAACCGGATTGACCCATCTTTATATCTCCGCTGCCCTGACCCTTGTCCTGAAAGCATTTTTTGTCCCCTGGCTGCTGATCCGGCAGGCCCGCAAGCTTGGGATTTTGCGTGACTTTGACGCCATTATCCGACCAGGCATCACCCTGATGGCGGCAGGTTCGCTGGTAATTTTCTGCTACAATGTGGTCCTTCCCATACAGCGTTTTGCCCAATCGATTACCCGGGACGCGATCGCCGTCAGTCTCGCGTTGGTCATGATAGGTATGTTGATGCTGATCACGCGGCGCAAGGCAATCACCCAGGTAGTAGCATTCATGTCACTTGAGAATGGATTGTTCTTCGCCGCGATCAGCGCCACCCAAGGTATGCCCATGGTGGTTGAACTGGGAGTGGCCTTCGATGTACTCATCGCCGCCGTCATCTTTGGCATTTTCTTTTTCCATATCCGCGACAGTATCGAGTCACTTGACGTCGATCAACTGAACCGTCTGGCGGAGACAGATGAATGAATGTGATTGACTGGGTTTTGATCATACCGGTTGCTGGTGCATTGGGTCTGGCACTATTGCCGAATGCACGGCTGGGCGCCTGGCTCAATATTCTTGTCTCGGCAACTGGACTCGCCGCCTCAATCTGGCTGGCATTGACCGTACTCAATAATGGCACCATCGCCGGGGAACTGTTTTATGTCGATGCCTTCAATGTTTACCTCGTTGTATTGACGTCATTAGTCAGTATGACTACGTCCATCTTCTCCCGTCCCTACATGGCGCACGAGCTCGAGATCCATAAGGTAACGCCCTTGCGATTACGGCTTTATCATGCGAGCTTTCAGGGATTTATGTTCACCATGCTGCTGGCGTTGACAACCAACAATCTCGGCGTGTTGTGGATTGCCCTGGAAGGCGCGACGCTGGCAACAGTGTTGCTGGTAAGCCTGTATCGTACACGGGAATCGATCGAAGCCGCATGGAAGTATTTTATCCTCTGCGGTGTGGGTATCGCCCAGGCACTGTTCGGGACAGTATTGCTCTACTTTGCCGCATCCCGTGTAGTACCGGATCCAGATCAGGCGTTGCAATGGAGCGTACTATACCAGCATGCCGGCCAGCTTGAACCCGTCATTGTCGGGCTTGCCTTTGTTTTTCTGCTGGTGGGTTACGGCACCAAGATCGGCCTGGTGCCATTGCACAATTGGCTGCCCGATGCACATTCGGAAGGACCGACACCCATGTCTGCGGTCCTGTCCGGATTATTACTGAATGTTGCCCTCTATGCCGTCGTCCGCGTGAAGATGATCGTGGATGGCGCCCTGATTGACGGCAACCCGCATAATCCGCAGCTGGCGGGCTTTATAATGATGGCGTTCGGACTGCTTTCCTTTATCATTGCCGGGCTGTTCCTGCACCGGCAACGGGATATCAAACGCCTGTTCAGTTATTCATCGATTGAACATATGGGCTTGATGACGTTTGCCTTCGGACTCGGTGGCCCCTTGGCGACGTTTGGCGCGCTGCTGCACATGACCGTACACTCTCTGACGAAATCGGCCATCTTCATGACCGTTGGGCATGCCAGCCAGATTGCCGGGACGCAACAGATAGACCGTATCCGTGGCCTGATCCTGACACAGCCAACAGTCGGCTGGGGGCTGCTCATTGGCAGTATTGCCATCGCCGGGTTTCCACCCTTTGGCGTCTTCACCAGTGAATTTCTGCTGCTCACTGCAACCATGAAGAGCTGGCCGTGGCTGACTATGCCGTTATTGATGGGGCTTGCCATCGCCTTTGCCGGCTTATTCCGGCATCTGCATCCAATGGTGTTCGGTCAGATACCGGAAGGACAGCGGGCCATCGCTGTCAACCCGTTCCCCCTGTTACTGCACCTGACATTGGTGTTATGGCTCGGGCTCTCTGTTCCGGCCTTCCTCGCCAACTGGTTCGATGAGGCCACCAGGCTTATCAGCGGAGCTAATCTGCTATGAAAACCATCAATCCCTTACAGGGCTTTTTTGATGCCTGCACTGAATCCGGTCTCGCCATTGCACCCGTTGACACTTCAATCCTGGCGCCGGCATCTGTGTTAACGATCCAACCTGTGCTGTGGCGCGATCTGGCACTTGCAGCAAAAAACACAGGTATGCGCTGGTGCGGATTCTGGGCGCAGGAAATAACTGCCGGCATGGAGGCCTTTTCCTGCCTGGAACTCGGTGGCAGTTATCTGATTATTCGCTGTCAATTCGGAACAGATGAAGCCCTGCCGTCACTGGCTCCCATCTACCCGGCAGCGGACAGGCCTGAACGCCATGCCCACGATCTGCTGGGCATTCAGTTCGAAGATCAGCCTGACAACCGGCGCTGGACGCGGCATCAGGCCTGGGACAAAAACCAATATCCTCTGCGGGCGAATTTTCAATGGATCCCTCCTGGTAAACCCGTCTCCGGCGATCATGACTATCCTTTTATCCTGGGTCATGGTCCAGGCGTGATCGAGATCCCGGTCGGCCCGATCCACGCCGGCGTCATTGAGCCCGGCCACTTTCGCTTCCAGGCGATCGGCGAAATCGTACTCAATCTGGAAGAGCATCTGGCTTACACACACAAAGGCATCGAAAAACTCGCCGTTGGCCGGGATGCCGGAGGCGTCGCCCGGCTGGCGGGCCGTGTCTCCGGCGATTCGGCCGTAAGCCATGCCTGGGCAGCTTGTCAGGCGATGGAACGTGCAAGCGGTCTGGATGTGCCGGCGCGTGCGCTCTGGTTGCGGGCCATCCTCGCCGAGCGTGAGCGGATCGCCAATCACCTGGGAGATGTGGGGGCAATATGTAACGATGTCGGCTTTAGTTTCGGGTTTTATCAGCTCAGCCGTCTACGGGAGCAGT
>MGYU01000038.1:0-30228 GCA_001801885.1 Gammaproteobacteria bacterium RIFCSPLOWO2_12_47_11 | reverse complement strand
AAATGAAAGACTCGGCAAAACTACTCGCTGCCGAAGTAGCCGGGATTATCACTATCCTTGAAGATTCCGAATCGCTGGAAGACCGGTTAATGGGCACAGGCCGACTCACGCCGGAAAGTGCCGCCAACCTTGGCGCAGTGGGATATGTGGGCAAGGCATCCGGACAGAATTTCGATGTCCGCCGGAATGCGGCCTATGCGCCCTATGATCGGCTTGAGGTGAAGGTCCCCACTTACCGTGCGGGTGATGTTGCCGCCCGTGCCAGGATACGGGCTGACGAGATCCAGATCTCATCGCAACTGATCGGTGATTTGCTGGATTCATTGCCACCAGGTCCGTACCACAGGAAATGGACATCGCCGCAGAGCGCTTGTGAAGGCATCGGTTTCATCGAGGGCTGGCGCGGCGAGATAATAACCTATGTCCGCTTCAGCGATAACGGATGTATCGCCCGTTTCTTCCCGCGCGATCCAAGCTGGCTCATCTGGCCGGCGCTGGAGTTGCTGCTTCAGGATAACATTGTTCCGGATTTCCCGGTCTGCAATAAATCCGTGAACGGATCTTATTCAGGACAGGATTTGTAATCATGCTGAACTTGTTTGCAAAGATAATTCGTACCGGCGTCGTCACCGATCCGGCTCCAAACCTGGATGATGCGGTAATCAAAGAGTTGGGAATCGAGGTCAGACGGGTGCTGAATCAGCGTTTCTCAGGCAGCCTGGCGATACGCCACGTTGATGCAGGCTCCTGCAACGGTTGCGAACTGGAAATACACGCCTTGAATAATCCCTATTACGATGTCGAACGCTTCGGTGTTCATTTTGTGGCCTCACCCCGGCATGCCGATTGCCTGCTGGTGACAGGCCCGGTTTCAAGACACATGGAAGAGGCCTTGAGGCGAGTCTACGAAGCCTGCCCTGAGCCCAAGCTCGTCATCGCGGCCGGAGATTGTGCCTGCCATGGAGGCGAATTCGGGATCTCTTACGCCAGTTGCGGTGCTGTGGAAAACGTTATCCCTGTAGACGTGAAGATAAAGGGATGTCCCCCCTCACCCGAACAATTACTGCAAGGATTGCTTGTTTTATTTCAGCGAATGAAAATAACCTTGGCACTTCAGAAAAATTCGTAGGTAAATATATACAAGCTGGAACCGCCTCGCGCAATGCCAGGGTTTTGCACCCGGAGAGGTGGAGAAGCGTAAAGGGAGAAACGATTTAACAATATAGGCGTTTACTTGCCGGATTTGTATATTCGATAGCGCCATGCACAGTAAAAACGAGAGAACCAACTCAATTGCCCGATGGATTTTATGGTAACCCCGCAGAGTGGCGGCTCAGGTCTTCGGTAGGGTGACGCCCTGTTGCCCCTGATACTTTCCACCACGGTCCTTGTATGAGGTTTCACAAACTTCATCGGACTCGATAAAGATCACCTGCGCCACGCCTTCATTGGCGTAGATCTTCGCCGGTAACGGTGTGGTGTTGGAAAATTCCAGTGTGACATGGCCTTCCCACTCCGGCTCCAGCGGCGTGACATTAACTATAATACCGCAGCGGGCGTAGGTAGATTTACCCAAACAGACCGTCAGTACATTGCGCGGAATGCGGAAATATTCAACCGTACGCGCCAGCGCAAATGAATTTGGTGGAATGATGCAGACATCACCCTTGAAATCAATAAAGGATTTTTCGTCGAAGTTTTTTGGATCGACGATGGTGGAGTTGATGTTGGTGAAGATCTTGAATTCATCCGCACAGCGAATATCGTAACCGTAACTGGAAGTGCCGTATGAAATCAGCTTGACCGAGCCATTCTGTTTGATCTGGTTCGGGGTGTATGGCTCGATCATGCCCTGCTGCTCCGCCATCCGGCGGATCCATTTATCGGATTTAACTGACATTCAATTATTCTCAACCACAATTTTCGGAAATTTACTCGTATAATCCTTTGCCTGCAATGCCAGCTTGGCGGCAGCTCGGCGCGCAATCTCGCGGTATATTTTTGAGATGGGTGAATCAGGCTGCATGGCCACGGTCGGTTTGCCTTCATCCGCGCCTTCACGGATCGTAATATCAAGCGGCAACGCCCCCAGCAATTCGACACCGTATTGTTTGGACATGCGTTCTCCGCCACCCGCCCCGAAGATATGTTCTTCATGCCCGCATTGACTGCAAATGTGGGTGCTCATATTTTCGATAATACCCAGCACCGGGACGGCCACCTTCTCAAACATTTTTAATCCTTTTTTCGCATCCAGCAGCGCAATGTCCTGCGGCGTAGTCACAATAATCGCGCCGCTGACCGGGATCTTCTGGCATAACGTCAATTGAATATCGCCCGTGCCCGGCGGTAGATCGATCACCAGATAATCCAGATCCACCCAGTTGGTGTCATGTAATAACTGTTCCAGCGCCGAGGTGACCATCGGCCCGCGCCAGATCATCGGTGTATCTTCTTCGATCAGGTAACCGATGGACATGGTTTGGAGCCCGTAACTGATATTCGGTTCAACCGTCTTGCCGTCCATGGTGTCCGGTTTGCTGTGGCACCCCAGCATCCGCGGCTGGCTGGGGCCATAAATATCCGCATCCAGGATACCCACATTGGCGCCTTCAGCCTGCAATGCCAATGCCAGATTGATGGCCGTTGTGGATTTGCCGACACCACCCTTGCCGGAAGCAATGGCAATCGTATTCTTTACATTAGGCAGCAAGTGCACACCTTTTTGCACGGAGTGCGGTGTAATATTGGTCTTGATGTGGATATTTGCCGCTGCTACACCGGCATCAGCACGCAGCTTGTCCTGGATAACGGTTATCAATTCACCATGGTAACCCTCAGCCGGATAACCCAGGACGAGGTCTATTTCCACCTTGTCTTTATCAATTTTTACAGACTTGATGGCGTTGGCAGCACTCAGGTCCTGCCTGAGATACGGGTCTGTAATTTTTGCCAGGATGGCCTCAACACTTTCGCGGTTTAATTCAGACATTGGTCAATTCGATCTCACTGGAACCAGTAAAACGGGTATCTTACCACAATGCGCGATATAGTAGTGGCCTGTGCTTCTAATCATAATAATGAGTAATTATTCCTCTTTTTTGTGATCAGCCCGGTGGGCGTGTTACCTTAATGCGCTTTTTGAGGTGCGCAGAAAAAATGACCGAAAACATCCGTAAAATGCTGGTAACCAGCGCCCTGCCCTACGCCAACGGACCGATCCATATCGGCCACCTGGTGGAATATATCCAGACGGATATCTGGGTCCGCTTCCAGAAAATGTGCTATCCGGCCAGCGCAGGACACCAGATTTATTACGTGTGTGCCGACGATGCACATGGGACACCGATCATGTTGCGTGCCCAGCAGGAAGGCATTACACCGGAAACTTTGATAAAACGGGTAAAAAAAGAGCATCAACGTGATTTCACGGAATTTGCAATCATTTTCGATAATTATCACACCACACATTCCACTGAAAACCAGGTTCTGGCAACCATGGTTTACGAACGGCTGGCTGCAGGCGGACACATAAACAGGCGCACCATCAAACAGGCCTATGATCCGGTGCAGGAGATGTTTCTGCCGGATCGGTTTATCCGCGGCGAGTGCCCGAAATGTGGAGCTGCCGATCAATATGGTGACAGCTGCGAAGAATGCGGGGCAACCTACAGCCCGACTGATCTGAAAAATGCAGTATCCGCCATCTCCGGCGCCACACCCATAGAAAAGGAATCAGAACACTATTTTTTCAAGCTCGGTGATTTTGAGGGCATGCTGCGTGACTGGACCACAGCCGGTCACCTGCAAAGCGAAGTCGCAAACAAACTGGATGAATGGTTCAGGGCCGGTTTGCAGGAATGGGACATCTCCCGGGACAAACCCTATTTCGGTTTTGGGATCCCGGGAACTGATGAGAAATATTTCTATGTGTGGCTGGATGCACCGATCGGTTATCTCGCCAGTTTCAAACATCTGTGTGAACGCGACGGGATCAATTTCGATGATTTCATAGCCAGGGGCAGTAAGGCCGAGATGTATCATTTTATCGGCAAGGACATTATCTATTTCCATGCCCTGTTCTGGCCGGCCATGCTGCACGGCAGTCGATTGCGTACACCCACGGCGATTTTTGCACATGGTTTCCTGACAGTGAACGGACAGAAGATGTCCAAGTCACGCGGGACATTTATTACAGGACGTACTTACCTGGATAATCTTGATCCGCAATACCTGCGTTATTATTTCGCCGCCAAACTTGGCAGCGGGGTGGATGATATCGATCTGAATTTTGACGATTTTACTTTCCGGGTCAACTCGGATCTCGTTGGCAAGGTGGTGAATATTGCCAGCCGTTGTGCCGGTTTCATCACCAAACGCTTTAACGGAAAACTCTCGAGCAGTGTGCATCTACCAGTCCTGCTGGATGAATTCACTACGGCCAACTCCAGTATTGCAGCGGCTTATGAACAGAGAGAATATTCTCGTGCCATGCGTAAGATCATGCTGCTGGCGGACAAGGCCAACCAGTACATAGACGAACATAAACCCTGGGTGCTTGCCAAGGAGCAAGGAACGGATGATCAGCTTCAGTCTGTCTGCACCATGGGTCTGAACTGTTTTCATCAACTGATAATATACCTCAAGCCGGTTTTACCCATCATGGCTGAACAGGCTGAACAATTTCTGAATGTTGATGCTCTATTGTGGAAAGACTGTGAAACACCTTTGCTTAATCACACAATAAATGAATACAAGCCATTAATGACACGCGTTGAAAAGGAGAAGATTGATCATATGATCGAGGCGAGCAAAGAGGATTTGAAATCCTCATCCCGGACTCCACTCCCGGAAGGAAAGGATTTTATTACTATTGATGACTTTGCAAAAATTGATTTGCGGGTAGCACGCATCATCAAGGCCGCACATGTTGAAGGTGCAGACAAATTACTGCAACTCACACTGGATATCGGTGGTGAAACGCGCAATGTATTTGCCGGGATCAAGTATGCGTATGCTCCGGAACAACTGGAAGGCCGTTTGACGGTGATGGTCGCCAATCTTGCCCCGCGCAAGATGAAATTCGGAGTTTCCGAGGGCATGGTACTGGCCGCTTCCGGTGACGGGCCAGGCATTTATATATTGAGCCCCGATGCCGGGGCTGAACCGGGAATGAAGATTAAATGAATTTGATAATTTACATCCCTGTAGCTGCCGTCCTGCCCGGCTTCCCTGCCGATCGCTTGCAGAACTGCGTTTGTCCACCGGACAAACGGTTTCTGCTCGCCCCGATGCCGGCGCAGAATCTGGAATGAAGATCAAATGAGGCTAAATTGATGGTACATGTCTGAGTTCATACTCCTCATTTTCAGTGCCGCATTGGTCAATAACATTATTGTCCTGGGAATTATTGGCACTGATCCCGCGCTGGCCTTTATGCGCAGGATGGATGTTGCGACGGGACTCTGTCTTACCATGCTGGTGTTACTGCCACTGGTGTCAGTTTCCGGTTATCTGCTTGATCACTGGATATTGGTACCCTTACAGCTCGAATATTTTCAACTCCTCGTTTTCGTCTCTACTGTTATTCTCATAACACTGTTACTGAAACACTATGGCCATCGCATCAACAAAAAACTGGATGCGCGGATCAATGTTTTTCTGCCATTTGCCGGGATTAATACCACTGTGCTGGGTACGATGCTGCTGAATCAGGAACTGTCGATTACATTTTTAAAATCGCTGGCCTTCGGTATTGGTTCAGCGTTGGGTTTTTCTTTCGTGCTTTTACTCATGACCGCTGCCGTTGAACGTCTGCAAGTCGCCGATGTGCCAATACCGTTCAGGGGGTTGCCCATCGTACTGATCACACTGGCCATGATATCCATGGCATTCATGGGCTTCAGCGGTTTAATTAACCAGTAATATGACGGGTATCCTGATTGTCCTGGCCTTCACCGTCGTGATAGCGGTGTTGCTATATTACAGCAGGGGTGAAGTACCTGAACAGGAAAAACTGGTTGATATTATTGATTCCCTGTTACCACAAACTCAATGTGGCCAGTGCGGCTATCCGGGTTGCAAACCCTATGCCGATGCCATCGTCCATAACCACGCTGACATTAATCAGTGCCCACCGGGCGGCAGAAATACGATAAGGCAACTTGCAGACTTGTTGGGTGGTGAGATCAAACCTTTGAATCCGGCACATGGCAAGGCCGGACCCAAGAGGGTTGCTTTTATCGATGAAGACATCTGCATCGGTTGCGTTAAATGCATCAAGGCATGTCCGGTAGATGCGATCGTGGGCGCGCCTGAACAGATGCATACCGTGATCACACTTGAATGTACCGGTTGCGAACTTTGCGTCGCACCGTGTCCTGTGGATTGCATCAGTATGCTGGTATTTGTCCAGGGCGGCCGGCGCGTCAAACTGGGCCCGGCAATGAGAACGTCGTCATGAACAGGGAACTGTATCCTTTTCCAGGAGGATTACAGATACCACCTCATAAGGAATTATCAAATGCCAAGACATCGCTGATCACACCATTACCGGACAGCATCATTCTGCCATTGCAACAACATATCGGAACACCGGCTGTCCCGCTGGTGAAGACCGGTGACAAGGTACTCAAGGGACAGATCATTGCACGCGCCGATGGTTATGTGAGTGTGCCCGTGCATGCCAGTACCTCAGGCAAGATTATTGATATTGGAAATTATACAGTACCTGATCCACTCGGCCTCAAGGCGCCGTGTATCGTGATTGAACCGGATGGCGATGATGTGTGGTTTGAAATCAAACCGACACATGATTATGCCTCGATTGATCCCAAAGACCTGCAGGATGTAATCAGGGAAGCAGGGATTGTTGGTCTCGGTGGTGCCGGGTTTCCGGCCCACGTCAAACTCAGGGAAGGCACAGAATCGGCCGTTGATACATTGATTATCAACGCTGTCGAATGCGAACCTTTTATCAGTTGTGATGACCGCCTCATCCGTGAAAAGCCGGGTTACATCGTTAATGGTACGCGCATGATCAGGCATGCGATCCAGGCCAAATATTGTGTCATCGCACTCGAAGCAGACATGCCTGAGGCTTATGCTGCACTCAAGGAATTGATCGATGATGATATTGATCTAATCCAACTGCCGGTGAAATATCCCCAGGGTGGTGAACGGCAACTTATCAAGGTACTCACCGGCATGGAAGTCCCCAGCGGTGGTTTGCCAATTCATATGGGTATTGTGATGCATAATGCAGCTACTGCTGCTGCTGCCTATCGTGCCGTAATCCGTGGTGAGCCATTGATATCACGTTATGTCACCGTGTCAGGTGAAGTAAATGACCCGAGAAATCTGCAGGTGTTGCTTGGGACACCGGTCAAACATTGTGCGGATCAATGCGGTTATGAAGACAAAGAAGGACAAGCAATCATCCTCGGCGGCCCGATGATGGGTATGTATGTGAATAACATGCACATGCCCGTGATCAAAACAACCAACTGTGTGCTGGTCACCTCCACCTATAATAAAAGCCCGGAAATGCCCTGCATACGCTGTGGTCAGTGTGTGGACGTGTGTCCGGAAAAATTATTGCCACAGCAGTTATTCTGGCACGCGCACGCAAAAAATTATGATCGTCTGCGTGAATACCATCTGTTTGACTGCATTGAGTGCGGTTGTTGTTCCTTTGTCTGTCCAAGCAATATCCGGCTCGTTCAGTATTACCGTAAGGCCAAACGGCAGATCACACAGGACGAACAGACACGGTCGGGTGCAGATCACGCGCGTGAACGGTTTATTGCACGAAATGCGCGGCTCGCCAGGGAAGAACAGACACAAAATAATGAATTACTGGCAGGAAGCGATATAGGCGAGCTGGATAAACAGGCCTTTATTCAAGCTGCAGTCGAAAGGACCCGGGCGAAACGTGCACAGTTGGGTAAACAGGAAAATTCTGATGATGACCAGGAATGAAACAGTAATTATCAGCTCTCCCCATCTGCACGCAGTAACTTCCATTAATCACGTCATGACCCGGGTGATCTATGCACTGATACCCGGCATTCTTCTCTCTGCCTGGTTCTTCGGATCGGGTGTCCTGATTCAAAGTCTGCTGGCTGTGTTATTCGCGCTCTGCGCCGAGGCCCTGATGTTATATCTCAGGGAAAAACCTTTGCGGTTATTTTTATTTGATGGCAGCGCAGTGGTCACTGCCTTATTGTTTGCGCTGTGCCTTTCTCCATACACGCCAGTCTGGGTTAATTTTACCGGGATCTGTTTTGCCATTATCGTTGCCAAGCATCTCTACGGCGGAATTGGTTATAACATGTTCAACCCGGCCATGGCGGGATATGTCTTCGTGTTGTTGTGCTTCCCGGTCAACATGACAACCTGGCCGCTGCCCGCTGGTATTACCGATCAACAGGCGACCCTGTTGCAAATATTATCAATCATCTTTACCGGACCATCATCATTAGAAAACTTTGACAGTTTAAGTGGCGCTACAACACTGGGGTGGACGAAATCACAATTGAGTGGCATGTTTATGATTACCGAGATTCGTAATTCTCCCCTGTTTGGCTCATTCGCTGGTAAGGGTACGGAATGGATCGCAGTGGCCTGGCTGTGTGGCGGAATATGGTTACTCATACAACGCATTATCAAATGGGAGATGCCGGTATTCTTCATCGGCACCGTATTTTTAATCAGCCTGTTGTTCTACTGGTACGACAGTAGTATTTATCTGTCTCCGGTACTCACACTTTTTACAGGCGGCATCATGCTGGCTACGTTTTTTATTATTACTGATCCAGTAACCGCCTCTGCCACACCACGCGGCAGGATTATTTATGTGATCGGCATCGGACTGCTCACATATATAATAAGAACGTGGAGTGCCTATCCTGACGGGGTTGCCTTCGCAGTATTGTTGATGAATGCGGTCGTCCCCCTGGTTGATAACTACACCCGTCCCAGGGTATTCGGTGAAATTAAGCATGGATAAGACCGGCTTACGATCGGCCAGAGAGATAATAATTCCGTTGGTGTTGCTGACATTAGTATGTGCTGTTCTGTTATATATTTCGAACAAATTAACCCAGGAAAAAATTACCGCCAATGCCAGAGAATTACAACTCGGCATAATCAATTCTGTCATGCCCCTGCCCCATAATAATCAATTATATGATGATTTTATTGAAGTCTCCGAACCCGGTTATTTTAGAAATGCGGATACCGTCATCGTATTCAGGGCACGCATTAATGGTCAACCGGTTGGTGTGGCGCTTTTGCCGGTCCTCGCGAAAGGTTATAACGGCAATATACAATTGATCATCGGCATTTCTTTCGACGGCACCCTGCTTGCAGTGCGTACAATAAAACACAATGAAACAGAAGGATTGGGAGACCATATCGATCACAACAAATCGGACTGGATAAACCGGTTTTCCGGGCTTTCACTGGACAATACACCACTTGAAGACTGGTCAGTGAAAAGTGACGGCGGCAATTTTGACCAATTAAGCGGTGCAACTATTACATCACGTGGTGTAATCAATGCCGTACGAAAATCACTGGAATATTACAAACTCAACCGCGATAGACTATACTAGAACCTGTCTCGAAATTAAATACCTTCCCCCCTGACAGGGGGGAAGGAGTGATTGCAAATTTTCCCGTCAACAACGCCGGAAAATAATTTCGAGACAGGTTCTAGGTATAGATGTAAATATATTGTAATAAGCCTGGTAAAAAATCTTTCCGGTACAACCGGGGCGATTGTAGAATACCTTCGCAATCACCCGGATTTTTTTGTGCTGCATCCTGAATTAATCCCTGACCTGATTATCCCGCACACGACAGAAGGAAATGTTACTTCACTGATAGAATATCAGGCATCAAGATTGCGCCAGCAGTTTTCTGAACTGCAAAGCATTGTTGATGAAAAGGAATCCGGCTCTGCCGGAAACAGGAAATTTGCTTCCGGCATACATGCGTTGTCACTGGAACTGCTTGCCTGTACATCTCCTGATGCACTCTACAGTTACCTGCAGAAAGGTTTGAAAACACATTACTCCGCAAACAGGGTTCTGCTCCTGCTGTTTTCCAAACCTGACGCACCTGAAAACCATCGCGGCATGCGTTTCATGGATTCAAACTCAAAATTAAGGTTCATGTTCACGGAAATATTTCACCGCAACAAACCGTTGTGCGGAAGTTTGCAGGAAGAGCATCTGGTTGAATTATTTGAATGCGATATAGATTCGATTAAATCCACCGTGCTGTTGCCTATGGATCATACCCATTGGCAAGGGCTGCTGGTGCTGGGTTCACATGAACAAAACCGTTATAGTCATGGTTTTGAACTGGATCTTCTGGTATTTCTGAAGGACATCGTTTATTTCAAGATTCATAGCTTTACGGCAGATACGAAATACCCACACCAATAGCTGCACAGACGACAATTAGTCCCGGGATGCCCACCCGGTAATAAAATAATGCGATAAATGCACCGATGCCGATCAGCAGGGCCGTCCATTCAAATGATCCTGCCATTCCTTCCGGCCATAACACGTGATATGCAAACATCACTGCCAGATTAAGAATCACGCCAACTACCGCGGCAGTTATCCCCGTCAACGGTGCGGTAAAACCAATTTCATGCCGGGTAGCCTCGATGGCAGGAGCGCCGATAAAAATAAACAGGAATGATGGCAGAAACGTAAAGTACGTGACCAGACATGCGGCAATGACACCGGCATATATCAGTTTGTCCGGGCCGAATACCTCTGTTGTCCAGCCGCCAAGAAAGCCGATAAAGGCGACGACCATGATCAACGGGCCGGGTGTGGATTCACCCAACGCCAGACCATCAATCATTTGTGTGGCTGTCAGCCAGCCATAATATTCAACACCACCCTGATACACGTATGGTAAAACAGCATAGGCGCCGCCAAAGGTAAGTAATGCTGCCTTGGTGAAAAACCATCCCATCTGTGTCAACGCACTATGCCACCCGTATTGATAAAACAAAAACAGCATCGGAATTATCCATAGCATCATTCCATACAGGCAGTAACGATAAAGATGGTTCCGGTTGAATTTCGCATGTTCCGGCACAGGTGTGTGATCATCAATCAGGGCCGGGCCATAGGATTTTTCTTTTGCACTATGCGAATTCCCTATAACAAATTTATCGGGTGCAATCCTGGAGCCCATATAACCAAGAATTGCTGCACTCAAAATAATTAACGGAAAAGGAATTTTGAGTATGGCAATGGAAACAAATGAGGCAGCAGCAAACAACACCAGCACAGGATTTTTGAGCACCCTGCTGCCGATGCGACAGGCAGCGAACACAACTATTGCTGTCACCGCAGGTTTGACCCCGTAAAGTATTGCGGCCACGGCGGAAACATCATGATAGGCGACATACATCCAGCTTAATGCGACCAGGATAAACAGCGACGGTAATACAAAAAGTGTGCCTGCTACGATACCGCCCCACACACCATGCATGAGCCAGCCGATATAGGTGGCCAGTTGTTGCGCCTCAGGGCCCGGCAGCAGCATGGTGAAATTCAAGGCATGCAGAAAGCGATGTTCGGAAATCCAGCGCCTGTCTTCGACAAGATCCTGGTGCATCATGCTGATTTGTCCGGCCGGACCGCCGAAACTGAGGAAACCGAGTTTCAGCCAGTACCAGAATGCTACACGAAATGAGACTGGTTTAATTTCCATATTGGAAGGTTGATCTGCCGAGGGCATAGAATAAATATACAGTGGCTGATCATTTATTGTCATTTCGAACACATGTGAGAAATCTTAAAATGTCTGGCAAGATTTCTCCCTTCGGTCGAAATGACATATTATTCCGGCTCAATTCATCGATTGGCGAACGCCGTAAAGTTTTGCATAAAGACCGTTCTGTGAAAGCAGTTCACGATGACTGCCTTGTTCGCTGATGGTTCCGGCTTCAAAAACATAAACCTGATTGGCCTGTTTGATTGCGCTTAACCGGTGTGCAACAATCAATGTTGTGCGATCTTTCAGGAAATCATTCATGGCCATGTGTAACTGGTATTCCGTTTCCGCGTCCAGCGCTGATGTCGCTTCATCCAGTATGACTACTTTGGGTTCGCTCAATATCATGCGTGCAATCGCGATCCTTTGCCGCTGACCACCCGACAGTCTGACTCCCTGACGGCCTACCATGGTGTCCAGACCATTTTTCATGGCTGACACCGTCTCTTTCAGTTGTGCGATTTCCAGTGCCTGCCAGAGATCTGCATCCGGTAATGGTCTCCCAAGCGTCAGGTTCTGGCGCACCGTATCATTAAACAATGCGGGATGCTGCAACACCGTGGCCACATTTTCACGCACGACATTCAGTCCTATCTGTGTTACCGGAACACCATCGTAATAAATCATACCTTCGCGTGCTGTATAGAGTCCGATCAATACCTGCACGAGTGTGGACTTGCCCCCGCCACTTGCCCCAACCAGTGCAACTTTTTCACCGGGATTGATCGTGAGATTGATCCCGTTCAACACATCCGGGCCATTGCCATAGGCAAAATAGACATTCTCGATCTTTATGAAAACCGTATCCTTGTCTTTAAACGGATCGATGATGTGTGGATAGTCCGGTTCCTGGTGTAGATCGAGCAAACGATTGATCCGGTTTAATGCGGCCTTGGCACTGTACCAGGCATACTGGATGTTCAGGATTTCCTGCACCGGCGCCATCATGAACCAGAGATAACCGAATACGGCAAACATCAGACCAATAGACAAACCGGAGAAAAGTACCATCATCATGGAGACGGCACGGAAGATATCAAAGCCAAACAGGAAGATGACAAAACTCAGCCGGTTTGCCGCATCGCTTTTCCATGTATAGGCAATACCATGATCCTTCACGTCCCTGGCCTGATCGACGATCTGCAAGATGTAATGCCGCTCGCGGTTGCTTGCGCGTATCTGATGTATGGATTCCAGCGTTTCAATCAGGGATTGTTGAAATACGGCAAAGGCCGCATTCTCCCTGCTTTTGAGTTCCTTTACATGTTTGCCCAGTACCATGGTGAAATAGATCACGATCGGGTTGGCAAATAAAATCAACAATGCCAGTTGCCAGTGTATCCATAATAATACTATTGCTACACCAATAATCGTAAGCACAGCAATCAGTAAACGGCTAACCGTGGAACCGACAAATTGATCGACTGTATTCAGATCAGTTACAAAATAGGAAGCCACCGTACCGCTGCCCAGCGTTTCATATTCGGCCATGGATACTTTTTCCAGCCGGGCAAGTAATGACTGCCTGATCCGGAATATCACATCTTTTGAGATAAACGTGAATTGTCTGGCCTGCCACACATTCAGTAACAATGCAGTCAGTCTTAAGATTACCGTCAGAAACAGGACAGCGGTAATATATAATACCGGGGTATGCCATCCAGCCGGTGTAATTGAATTGATCGTGTTGACCACATAGCCCGGCTGGTCCAGCAACACTTCATCCACCAGCAAGGGTAACAATAATGGCACCGGCACACTGGCAATGGTCGCAAGTATAGCAATCACATTGGCGAATATGATTTCCCGTTTGTGTTCCGTGGCCACATTGATGATATAACGCCAGTCATACACCGGCGTTTTATCCTGGCGTCCGGTAATTATTTCCAACTGGCTTTTTTTGTTAGGGTCATTCATTGTTAAATTATTTAAACCATTCCAGCGCCGGTTCATCCATCATGGCTGCCTGTTCTCTTAATGTCAGTATATGATCCTGCCAGTAATGTGTGGTATTAAAATACGGAAATGCCAGTGGAAAAGCCTGGTCATTCCAGCGCCTCGCAATCCACGCTGCATAGTGCATCATACGCAATGTCCTTAATGCCTCGATCAGGTGCACTTCACGTGCATCAAAATCACAGAATTCAGTATATCCTTCCAGTATATCGGCCAGACGTGCAGTCATGTATGCCCGATCACCGGACAGAAACATCCACAGGTCCTGGATGGCCGGGCCGGTACAGGCATCATCGAAATCCAGTATAAAAGGCGTGCCATCACGCCAGAGAATGTTGCCATGATGGCAATCACCGTGTAAACGGATTTTCCTGACATTACCGGCGCGTTCAAAACAATTCTGTACCCTTATTATAAGATCTTCACATAATGTCTGATATGACTGCTCCAGTTCTACCGGAATAAATTTATTAGCCAATAAAAAATGACTGGAACCGATACCCATGGCCTGGATACTCAATGCTGACCGGAATGCAAATGCCTTGCTGGCTCCGATACTGTGTATACGGCCAATGAACCTTCCCAGTTGTTCCAGCTGTTCCGGATTGTCAAGTTCCGGGGGACGCCCCCCCTTGCGCGGATACAGGGCAAACCTGAAATGATCATAATGATGCAGGGTGTCTCCTGCCGGACTTGCAATTGGCGCAATAACCGGTATTTCGTGTTGGGCCAGTTCCAGCGTGAATTGATGTTCTTCCAGGATTTGTTCATCTGTCCATCTTGCGGGCCGGTAGAATTTTGCCACGATCGGTTCAGCATCATAGATGCCAACCTGATAGACCCGGTTCTCATAACTGTTCAATGCAAAGATACGTCCATCACATTCATAACCAATACCTTCAATCGCATTCAGTATCTGATCCGGGCCAAGATTTACATAGGAATCAAGTATTTCGTCAGTTGCCATGCCATTATTGTAACAGCACAACACTGACACCTATTATTAATAAATAGTCCGGCAATAATCAGGATTATAATTTCCAAACACTTCTCAAAACCGGAGAATGTCTGTGGTTCTTGATAAACAGATTCAATAAGATGTATTTAACCTGAAAAGCTTGTGAAATTACCATGACTGTGGATCTATCCAGCCTCACTGCGGATGCTGATAGTGGAGATATTGAAGCGCAATTACAGCTGGCCGAACTTTACGAGATTGGTTTCGGTATTCCCATGGATCACGGCCAGGCGTTGTACTGGTATCGCAAGGCGGCAAATCTGGGTTCCGCTAAAGCCCAGGCGCACCTTGGCCGGTTGTTCATTAAAGGTGAGGGCGTCCCCGAAGACTATGTTGAGGCAATACGCTGGCTGCAGCTGGCTGCAGATCAGGATGATCCCTCTGCCCAGGCCAGTCTGGCCTGGTGTTACCAGAAAGGAATGGGGACAGAAAGAAATATCAAAACCGCCTTTGAATGGTATGTCCGTGCAGCAAAACTTGGACATGCAGGTGCCCGCTATAATCTGGGTTACATGTATGCCAATGGTTATGGTGTTGACCGCGATGATCGCATGGCCATCGAATGGTATACGAAAGCGGCAGAACAAGGTCATCCCAAAGCGCAACTGAATGCAGGATTGATGTATGTACAAGGAATTGGCACAACAAAAAATCTTGAGGAAGGTGCCAGATGGTATCTGGAAGCGGCAAAACATGGCTATGCCAAGGCACAATATAATCTTGCTTTGGTGTATGCCGGGGGCCATGGTGTACAACAAAATGACAAAGAGGCTTTCCGCTGGCAGACTGAGGCTGCACATCATGGCTACCACCGGGCACAATTCAACCTGGGTTTGTTATATATGCATGGCCTTGGAGTTGAACAGGACTACGCACAGGCAATGAAATGGTTTACGCTGGCAGCAAAACAGAATTACGGCAAGGCATTCTATCAATTGGGGAAAATGCACGCCGGGGGAATGGGAACCGATACCAATGAAATCGAAGCTGCAAAATATTTTCAGATGGCGGCTGAATCAGGTTATGCGAAGGCACAATACCGGTTAGGGCGTCTGTATGACAAGGGTCAGGGTGTTGAATGTGATCATGCCCTTGCTGCAGACTGGTATAAAAAGGCAGCCCGGCAGGGTAATACCAGGGCCCAATATGTACTGGGCGTGCATTATGCGCGCGGGCAAGGGTTAGAAAATAATTTAATCAAGTCCTGTGCATGGTTGTTGCTGTCCCAGGAAGCTAATGATCCTTTGTATCGTGAAGTCCTGCAGAAGGTAACCGCCAGGATGGATGATGAGCAGATTCATGAAGCGAAAAAACTCGCTCACAATATTCAGGAAGAATATGGCATTAACCTTAAAGTACGGGTGAATCAATAGTGAGAGCATGCATACGTTCATTTTTCCTTGCATGTCTGTTCTTTTCAAACGTCAACCATCTCAGGATATCGCGGTATTTTCTGATATTCCCCACATAACGTACCGGCTCATTCCAGCGCACCGGTTCATTCTGCAGTGATGGCTGCCAGTTTTCATTGCTCAATTTTATTAATGATTTCATGACATCATTCCAGCTATCAGGGTTGGCGCCATTCTTCTGAGTAATAACACGCACATGTTCCAGATGTTGCAAACCAAGATTATAAGCTGCAAGCGCAAACCATATGTTATCAGGATAGGGGATCCTTTCCGGTATCTTGTTCAACAAGTATTTAAAATAACGGGCTCCTCCATCTACGCTCTGCCCTGGATCAACACGATCAGCAACACCAAGATACTGCGCAGTATCCTGTGTAAGCATCATGAGTCCGCGTACACCGGTAGGCGAGCGTGCCGAAGGTTGCCAATGTGATTCCTGATAACTCATGGCCGCGAGCAGGGTCCAGTCAAGATCATAACCAGCAGCAGTTGTTTTGAACAATTCTTCGAACTCCGGAAGACGTTCATCGATACGGGCCAGGAAGGCACTGGTGTCTACATAGTCGAATGCAATGACATGCCCAAAATACCGTTCAACCAGCCTGTTCAATTCTCCGGTTTCTTCCAGTTCTTTGAAAAATTCAGTGATGGCCATATGCAGATTTTCATCATCACGATACAACCAGGCTACCGGTTGTGGCTTTGTAATATCAAAAGCAACACGAATGTCCGGATAAAGATGTTTGTAGATATTGACCTGCCGCGCATCGGCCACAGCAGATTTTATCTCACGATATTGCACCATACGTAACAGGGCATCGATATCCCTGTCATAATATGCATTCCAGTTCACTTGTGGATACTGGCCCTTCAATATTTCCATTTGTGTCAAACTTATCGCTGGACTCTGATTATTCACATCTGAAATGTTGGCTGGTCTCTCATCCCCTTTCCTGTAAATGAGTTGCTGTGGAGAACTGTAATAGGCAGGCCCGAATTTCAGGTTGCCCGTTGGTTTCACGTTCATCAGCGCGGCCCCGCCAATAGATGCCTTGTTATTCATCACCATATCGATTACTTCATGAGAACGATTTACTGTAATGAGTTTCAAATTAACATCAATGCTTTCAGCGAATCGTTTTGCCAGTTCATACTCAAACCCGGCAGGGCCAGTGGGGCTTTCGTAATATGTGGCAGGACTCTCCAAAGTGGCGTATCGCAATTCCTTTGATGCAAGTATATGGTCCCAGTCCAGCCTGGTATCAGAACATCCGGCCATGCTTAAAAAAATCAATATCAGGCCTGTACCCCTGATACCATAAAGCTTCTGAAATTTCATATTAAATCCTGTTCGAACCCGGACATTGGATATTGTGATCGTCGGACAGTTTCATGTAAAAATAATTTTTGTCTTCACTGACGTATGTATAATTACCTATCTCATTGATTTTCAATGGTACAGGATTCTGCTTTATGCATTAATTGTGTAGAATCATGATATGGAGAGGTGCCAGAGTGGTCGAATGGGGCGGTCTCGACAAATCGGCAGGATTGCCGATTTGCACGCACGAAGTGCGCCCGTAGGGCGAGGCATACGGATATGCCGAGTGTAAACCGTTGTACGTGCATTTATAGAAACAATGGTTTCAGATTTGAAAACAATTTATATAAATACGGAGAGGTGCCAGAGTGGTCGAATGGGGCGGTCTCGACAAACCGGCAGGATTGCCGATTTGCACGCACGAAGTGCGCCCGTAGGGCGAGGCATACGGACATGCCGGTAGTGTAAACCGTTGTACGTAAATTAATGCACAACGGTTTTCGTCAGAAATATTTTTTTAAGTACAGAATTCGGAGAGGTGCCAGAGTGGTCGAATGGGGCGGTCTCGAAAACCGTTGTACGTTTGCGCGTACCGAGGGTTCGAATCCCTCCCTCTCCGCCATATTTCATTAAACACCAAAAGGTGTTTAATGAAATATGCGGCATGGGAAGTTTGATGAGAACCCTTTGGTTCGACAAATCCGCAGGATAGCGGATTTGGAGCGCATGGCGACCCCGCAAAGCGGGGTATGGTACGATGTACAGGAAGTACAAGTGTCGCGGGTGCAAGATGCACAGGAGCGACCAGGGATATACCGTAGCCAATCCCTCCCTCTCCGCCAATACCAAAAACTTTAAAATCATTTTTAAAAATTTTAAAAACTTATATACATTAATGAAAAATCTTTTGTTGTTACTCTCCTTGGTACTTGCATACACATCTTATGCTGAGCAACCCATCCAGTACACTTATGACGAAATAGCCTCGGGTGTTTTCTGGCATCAACTGTATGGTGAAGGTGGCTGGACATTATATTGCGGCCTTAAGTTTAACCGGCCCAACATATCTGAAGACATGAAGACGCTCGCTATTGAACACGTTTACACCACCATCAGGATGATACGCGCCCTTGATTGTAAAAGCCGGCGCCAATGTTATGAGCAGAATAAACAATTTTCAATCATGGAGGCCGACCTGCACAATCTTTATCCGGTACGGCTGGATTTGAGCAATGCATTATATGATTCCGAATTTGGCGACATAGAAGGTGATGACTGGCGCATCGAGGGCTGTGATTTCGAACGCAAAAATGGAGTTGTTCAACCAAGGCCTCTGGCGCGTGGAAATATTGCCCGGGCTATATTCTATATGCATGATCGGTATAAATTACCGGTCAAGAGAGACACCCTGCAAATCCTGAAGAAATGGAATAAAGAAGATCCTCCCAGCCAGCAGGAGATCGTGCGCAATGACAAGGTTGAAAAGATCCAGGGCAACAGAAACCCCTTTATTGATGACCACACCCTTGCTGACAAACTGTCTGTCCCGTAATTTTCCAGGAATACCCGCTGCATGGCTGGTGATTATTACCAGTATTTTTTTTGTTGTTTCCTGTGACAACAATACTGCCAGGGCCAGTGTCGTTACCCTGAATGGTTTAACGATGGGGACAACCTATACTGTCAAAATCAATGAAACCGGCAGATATAATGATCTTGTGCTGATCAAAAAATCGATAGATAAACTGCTGGAAGACCTGAATGCAAAGATGTCCACTTACCTGCCTGACTCGGAGCTTTCCCGGATTAATCAATCCAGCTCAGTAAACTGGATCTCCATTTCTAATGATTTGTATGCAGTTATTGAGACAGCCATAAATATCAGCAATCTCAGCGGCGGGGCGTTTGATATTACGATAGGGTCACTGGTTAATTTATGGGGTTTCGGCCCGGTGGAGAAGCAGGATATTATCCCTGATGATGGATTGATCCAGACCATGCTTCTCGATACAGGAATCGGCAAGATACATTTGAATGATGCCAACAGGTCAATAAGAAAAGACCGGGCAAATATCTATCTCGATCTCTCCGGGATTGCAAAAGGCTATGCTGTAGACCGGATCGCCCAACTACTGCAGGAGCAGTTTGCAATTCATAATTATCTGGTTGAGATAGGAGGTGAAATTCGGGCAAAAGGGGTGAATCCGGATAACCTGGCATGGCGTATAGGAATTGAAAAACCTGTCAGTAAGCTTAGGGCGATTGAGCGTATCATCAGTCTTGATAATACAGGCATGGCAACTTCCGGGGGCTATAGAAATTATTATGAGGAAAATGGCATTCACTACTCCCATATTATCGATCCGCGGACCGGAAAACCGGTTAACCATCAACTGGTCTCGGTTACGGTATTACATGCTGAATCCATGATTGCGGATGCATGGGCTACTGCATTGCAGGTATTGGGCCCGGAGAATGGAATGGCACTGGCAAACAGCCTTGGCCTGCCTGTATTTTTTATCGTGAAGCAACAGAATGGTTTTAGTGAATTGATGAGCGCCAGTTTCAAACAATATATTCACCGTACAGAGAAATGAGTTCTTGAATTCACTGCTTTTTTTGATGTTACTGGCGATCATTGTCTGGTTCTGGCAGGCAAATCTCCGTTATCGTGAATACGCTGTCCGGCAATGCAAGAAGATATGCCATGAAATGAATTTACAGTTACTGGATCAAACTGTCGCCCTGACATCGCTGAAATTCAGGAAAGATCAGAACAGGAAAATTAAAACCTTGCGCAGATACAGCTTCGAAATCAGCATGGACGGGGCCAATCGATGCAGGGGTTATATTATCCTGCTTGGTCTCAATATTATTCATACTGAGTTTGATCTGCCGGATGGCCCGGTAATATTACAAAAGAAGGACCTGATTACATATCATTAATCAATGTTATAATATTTTATTCAGTCTTGCTCATACTGATGCAAAACAGGAGTTTATAATGCCTTCATTCGACGTCGTTTCCGAGATTGACATGCATGAACTGAACAATGCAATTGATCAGACCAATCGCGAAGTCAGTACCCGGTTCGATTTCAAAGGGACCAATTCACGGGTAGAATTATCTGAAAATATTATTACATTAATAGCACCTGTAGAATTCCAGGTTAAGCAGATTGACGACATACTGCAAATCAAGCTGTCGAAGCGGGGTATAGACATAAAATGTCTGGAGCATGGAAAAGTTACTGAAAATATCAATGAAGCAAGGCAGCCGGTAACCATCCACCAGGGAATAGACAAGGAACTGGCAAAAAAGATTATCCGTATCATCAAGGATTCAAAACTGAAAGTACAGTCTGCCATTCAGGGTGAACAGGTACGCATTCCCGGTAAAAAACGCGATGATCTGCAGGAAGCTATTGCATTGTTGAAAAAAAGCAACATTGAATTGCCCTTGCAGTATGTGAACTTCAGAGACTAGATAGGCAACGGCAGGTTATTTGTATTGATTCAGATTCAATCTGACAGTATGTGTCTGGAAGGAAGGCACGATCATGTCCTCCCCCTCAAGGGGGGAGGGAATATTTTTTCCTCCAGGGGATGGGGATGCCGGAACCAGTCCGGCATGATGGGATTTCAATTTTCTCAATGTCTTTAACGGGCCGGTTTGAACAGGTGCCCAGCATCAAAAAAGAATGTTCAAACACTGTCTGTCAGATCAAATCAGGACTTATACAGATTATTTCCGGAAATCTGATTTAAGCTTCCTTGTCCAGTTGGGCAGCAACATCATCAAACAGGTTTTTTGTGGCTTTTTCTGCTGTTCTTTTGGCAGCCGCGGCACTTTCCCTGATACGCTTTATATGGTCTACCTGAGCAACTACCCTGTCAGGCTCTACCGCACGTTTTACCTCATCTTGCTTGAACTCCGCCAGATCTGATTCCACCTGTTTACGCAACATTTCTTCCTGTGCTTTCTGCCGTAATAATTCCTGTTCATTGACTTCTTTTGCTGCAGCTATGGTAACTTCAGCTTCCTGTACGGTTTCCAGGTTCTTCTGGGCCTGTTGTAACCTGGCCTCAACCGCCGTGATTTCATCTTCGACCTTTTTCTGAATTGCACGATCCTGCGTCGTATCTTCCTGTTTTTGTTTATCGCGCAATTTCCTTGTTTCCTCTTCTGCTGTCTTTCGCGTCGCCTCTGCCTGCTGTTTGCTTTTTTGTATTTCTTTCAGGGTTTCCTGTATCTGTCTCGATTGCTCTTCCAGTTTTTTACGTTCTTCCTGTAAACGTGCCTGCTCCTGGTCGCGTTCCTTATCAAACTGTTTCTTGTATTCCTGAATGATATTTTTCGCTTCTTTCTCCGCCCCGGCCCGGGCTGCGTCTGCCATGGCTTTTGCACGTTGGGCCTTTTCCAGTTCTTCACTGGCGCGTTCAAATTCCTCCGCCAATTTGCGCCTTTCTTTATCCAGCTTGAATTTGGCCTTGGCCTGTATGGCCTGTTCCATTTTGTCCTGTTCAACACGATTTTTTTCTGCTTCCTGTTCCAGCGCACGCCGCGATTCTTCCAGTTGCTGTCTGAGCTTGTCCGCTTCCAGATTTTTCTTTTTGGCCTCGGCCGCCTCTCTTTCAAGTTTTTCCCTCTCTTTCCTGATGTGCTCTTCAGCCTCCTGTTTCAATCGTTGCAATTTTTCCATCTCCTTGGCGTTACGATCATAGATTTTTTCAAGTTTTTCTTTTTCTTCCGCCAGCCTTTTTTCAGCCTCTTCTTTCATCTTCCTGATCTTTTCTGTTTCCTGCTCGCGTATTCTGGCTGCCTCTTTCTCAACGGCCTTTTTCTCGGCTTCAAGTTTCTTTTTCTCCGCTTCAAGTTTTTCCCGTACTTTCCTGCTTTCCTCTGCATCGCCATCATTTTCACCCAGTGCTTTCTCAATGGCTTCCTTGAGGTCCAGATTGGTCCTTTCGAGGTCAACCTCCAGCACCGAGGCGCGAATTTCCTTCTCAAGTGCATCATTTGCGGCTGAGTCTGCAGCACTGGCCTCTTTTGATATCTCCTGTGCTTTTTCTGCCGGTTTTTTTGCCGGTATTTCCGGGGGTTTCTTTTCCTGTTGGGTTACAGATTCGGGAGACTGGCTAATGAGGCTGTCATGTGGCACCGAGGAGAGCCCGTTCCTGAGAAAACAGACATTAAAACCGCGGTCCGTCAGTAAAAAAGTTGCGGCTGAACTGCGTCCGCCGGTATCGCAATAAATAATATATTTCCTGTCCTGCTGCAGCTTTTCAGTCTGCATACGCAGAATATTGAGAGGAATATTTATGCTGCCTTCAACCTGTGACTCCTGGTATTCATTCGGAAAGCGCACATCCAGCCAGCATCCCCCCTGCTCTACGATCTTATTCCCCTCTTCAAAAGTTACTTCTTCCAGAGTAGGTTTCTTTATCAGATTGATGAAATTGTCCTTGCTGAGTTGCATCAACACACCATCAGTCACCATGGTGATGGAAGCATTGCGTTTAGCATCGGTCAATAAGGCTTCTTCACCAAAACTGTCGCCGGCCCGAAGTTCAGCAAGTTTGATAGGTTTGGAGCCGGGAGAGGGTGCGCGGGCAACTTCACAACGTCCTTCCTGGATAATGTAATAATTATCGCCGATATCACCTTGCGTGATAACTGTATCACCCTTGTTATAGGATACCGGTTCAAGCAGGACAAATAATTGTTGTATGTTTGCTGTTGGTAATCGGCTGAATAATTCAGATTGCAGCATCTTCGTCATCCAGTCGACGGAATCTTCTGCTCCGATATCCGCAACTTCAACCTGGTCGCTCTCGCCGATATATCCACCGGAATTTTGTTCCTGATCAGCCACTATCAGCCTGTCCAGCGTCCCACGATTCAGGCGCATTACCACACTGTCCGATTTAGCCTTTGCCGAATACTGGCGCGGTTGCAATCTGGCCATCGCATACATTGCGCTTTGTGTACCGCTTACCAGGGTGCTTTGTACCGATTTATCCGCTAACAGTTCTATTTCACCATCCAGAAGATAATAGGTATAGCTGTCCTTGTCGCCCTGCTTGAACACAAGATCTTTCTTTTTGTGATAAAAGAGCTTCGCGATATTAATCACTTCATTCTGGGATTGCGGGGAAAGTTCGTTGACAGGGACCAACATCTTGATCAAATCAATATATTGTTCCTTGTCATCTATTTCTTTGGCTGCCATATTATTTTATCCCTGTGTGGCGGGAGAATAATGATAAAATGCGGTCAATAGTCATCAGGTGGTTTTTCATTAGAATTATATAACCTTGATGCCTGATAGCATACCAGCAAGAGCACTGAAGTTGTCCTGAATCATCAAATGACCACGCTGATCGAAACATTATCACAACTGAATCTGGGCATCAGTTTCCTGGCGCTGTTCGCGGCGCTGGTCGGCCTGTTACTGGTATTTTCAGGCATCCGGCGGTTCTGGCAACGGCGTATTGTAACCGGCACCCTGACCGGGACAGGCGGCCTGTGCCTGATTTCCCTCGCGACAGCATTCCTGTTGCTCGCATTAAATATTCATACTTATCATAGGCTTACATACGAAAAACCGATTGTTACTCTGGCCTTCCAGCAACTGGGTCCGCAAAAATATCAGGTCACAATGGAACAGATGGATCGAAACCGACCTGTAGACTTCATCCTGAACGGGGACGAATGGCAACTGGATGCGAGGATACTGCGCTGGGAGCCGGCATTGCAGATCCTCGGGTTCAACACAATTTACCGGCTGGAACGATTGAATGGCCGCTACAGCAAGATCGATCAGGAACTGGACCAGCCCAGGACGGTATATTCACTGTCTGAAGAACAGGGGCTGGATATCTGGTCGCTGGCGCGTGAATATCACCATCGGCTGCAATGGCTGGATGCCTATTACGGTAACGCGACCTATCTGCCTATGCAGGATGGCGCCCGGTTTATGGTGGCGATAAATCAGTACGGGCTGATTGCCAGACCTGATAACAAACCTGCCGAAGATGCGCTTTCCAACTGGGATTAATAATGTCTGATTTCGGTTTGACATTTCCGTATAACTGACTAATAGTTATAATATGAAAATCAAACTCCACCTTGTAATTGTCATTGCCCTTTTCATGTCCGTCAACACCAATGCGGCGGAACAGGAAGATTCATCTATGTCTTCAAGCCAATATAAACCCACAGCTGAACAAATGATCTTTGATGGTTTGATCTACCGGCCGCTTTCACTGGCCGGGACACTGATTGGGACAGGCCTGTTTATCGTGACACTACCCTTCAGTCTGATAGGTGGTAACGCAGATGTAGCGGCCGAACGGCTGGTGAAAGAACCTGCAAGTGCTACATTTGATCGCTGCCTCGGCTGCCAGCCGGATTATTCATCTCATAATTCCCGTTAAGCATTCTTTCGCCGTGCCCGGGGCAGTTCTGTTTCATCTGTATTCAGTAATCCTGTGCTGTTTATTCCCCTCATTTTTATTGGCTGATGAACTGGAAGATCTTGTTACGGACAGCAAAATCCTGATCACATCCTACTCATCGCAGATGCAAATGGCCTATGAAACTGCATATAATTCGAAAAACCCTGTGGCTGTTGAGGAGGTTTGTAAAAAAGCTGCCACAAGTATTGCACGCAGTCTGGCTAAAGACGGGTGGAAAATTGGACGAACCAGTCTTGATATTTTAAATCAGGACAATGCGCCGGATCACATCGAGAAAAATATTCTTGATAATTTTAATGACAAGCAAGCCAGCGGCACAGAAACAGAAAAACTGTCCTGGTACAAATTCACCGAGGTCGGTAACCATAGTGAATTCAGATACATCAAGGCATTTGAGTTGGAACAACGTTGTATGACATGTCACTCCAGTCAATGGAACAAAGAAGAGTCCCTGCCTGACCTGGCTGCATGGATTGTAAAAAGAACAGAGACCAAAAATTATTTTCCGGATCAGAACCAGCTTGATCAGTATAAACCTTTACCAGTCTTCGAAGAATAATCCAACATCACGAATTACGAATCACCAATCACCAATCACCAAATCATGATTATCGGCATCCCAAAAGAAATTAAAGACAAGGAAAACCGGGTGGCCCTCACCCCGGCAGGCGCCAAATCCCTGGTACAATCCGGCCATAAGGTCAAGATCGAATCCGGTGCGGGAAATGGCGCAGGGTTTCCGGACAATGACTATATTAATGCAGGTGCGGAAATTGTGGATACTGCTGCCGCCTGGAACACAGACCTGGTCCTGAAGGTAAAAGAACCGCAACAGCAAGAATATCCCTGTCTCAAAAATAATATCCTGTTCACTTATCTGCATCTGGCCGGCGTGGTCCCTGCCCTGACCGAACACCTAGTCAAGGCAAAAACCACTGCCATTGCCTATGAGACGGTTGAAGATCAACGTGGCAGATTTCCATTGCTTGCTCCCATGAGTGCCATAGCCGGAAACATGGCAGCAATGGTGGGTACTTATTATCTTGCAAAAATCAATGGCGGCAAGGGTGTGCAACCCGGGCGCATCCGGACCACGCGGCATGGCAAAGTCATGATCATTGGTGATGGTGTGGTAGGACAACACGCTGCACTCACTGCTGATGGTATTGGTGCGAATGTGTTTCTCTTCGGCAAATCAAAAGCGAAATTACAGGCACTTTCTGAAATCACACCGAATACCATTCAGTACGTTGAATCCAATGAAATCAATATCCGGCAACATTTGCACGATACTGATTTATTAATCGGTGCTGTACTCGTCGCCGGCAGCCGGGCCCCGCATCTGGTATCGGAAAAGATGGTCAAAACTATGCAACCGGGTTCGGTGATCGTTGATGTCAGCATCGATCAGGGCGGCTGTGTGGAAACCTCTCATCCCACCACACACTCTGATCCCGTCTTTGTCAAACATAATGTAATTCATTACTGCGTCAGCAACATGCCCGGCGCCTACCCCCGCACCGCGACACTGGCACTGACCGATGAAACATTGCCTTATGTAATTCGCCTTGCCAATGAAGGCGTTTCTGCACCTAAAAACGATCCTGCCTTTGCCAAGGGTGTAAATACATACACTGGATTTATTACCAACAAAGCTGTTGCCGGATCACTTGGAAAATCTGATCTGCTGAGAGATCTTTCGAATTTATAGCTGCGCCATCCCAAGCTTACGTGTAAGGTAATCACCTCGATTGCCCTGTTACATTGACTCATTTAATCCTGCCGGGCGTAATATTATTTTCATGATTAATGATTAACATATACGAAAATCATCGGCTCACTGGCAGACTGTTGATAGTGCGTCATGGCCCGGGGCGAGGACGTCTGGATGATTACCACCAGACCTTCCTTGATGATCTGGCACGGCAAGACCCGGAGCTTCATAACCATATATCCCTCTATTACACAGGCGATGCATCACCTGATCTCGGCGATGTACTGGCAGTCATCTTCTGGCTAGGCGATCCATTGCGTGAACTTTATCCGCAATGTTATGCAGATGCGTTGGTAATTGCCGCTCGCGCTCGTGCGCAGGGAATACGTGTAGTTAATTCTCCCGAAGCATTATCGAACACCGCAAAAAGCGTGCAGTCCCGTTTATGGAAGGCAGCCGGAATACCGGCAGCAGCACACTATCCTTTTACCAGCCGCGAAATGCTTGAGAAACTGCTGGGTGAAATTATGTTCCCCGCCATCCTGAGACCGGATTTGCTGCACACACAGAAATCGGCTGTATTGTGCGAAAATGCCGCTGAGGTGCGCACACTACCTGATCATGCCATCGTTTATCCTGGCACACTCACACCACTGATCGATACCCGTGCAGGTTATCAAATTACACAACCTGACAGTGTTTGGGCGCGCTACTATCACAAGAAGCGGATATATATCTTTGGTGATTACGTGCGTACACATCATGTGTATTTTGGAAAGCATCCAATCGTCGGTGTCAAGTCCAGCACCTTTGAGGAATACAACGGCCAGCGTCTATTTGCTCATGCGCCATGGCACTGGTGGACGCGCTGCCGTCCAAGCATCAAGGCAGACATGGACTACTGGAATGAAGGCGGTGAACATACAGATTTGATGCGTCGTGCTATTCAGGCACTAGGGCTGGATTTCGGCGCAATCGATTATTCCGTATTTGCAGATGGACAACCCGTACTATGGGAAGTCAATCCGTATTTTTATCTACCTCCACCGCATCGCGCACGCTTGAGACATCAACGGCAGATCGATTTGAGATATGCGGGTATTTATGCTGTCATGCGCCGGTATCTTGCCGGATTTTTGTTACCCACTGAATAGTTTTGATCATTTGTTCGATGAACTTTTCCTGTAAGCCCGATCGGTAATTCTGAAAGTATAATAATCCGGCGGGGAATTTTATGATCACTGATTCTCTCGCGTAAATATGCATCAAGTACTGCTTCGGTTAATGACTGACTCCGGCATGTGACATACGCCCAGGGGACATATGAACCATCAATATCTTTTTTCCCTGTCACAACACAATTGGTGATGTCCGGATGGTCCAGAATTATATTTTCAATTTCTACCGGAGAAACATTATCACCCGTATTCAGTACAATGATGTTTTTTTTGCGTCCGGCAAACCAGAAGTACCCATCGGCATCCTTGTAGGCCAGATCACCACTCGACAACCAGCCATCCATCAGCGTGTTGCGCGTAAGGTTTTCATCATGCAGATATCCCAACATGGTTCTTGGACTTCTGATAAAAATTTCACCCACTGTATCAACTGATACTTCCTGGCCATCATCGCCTGTCAGTTTTATCTCTATACCGGGACATGGTTTGCCAAGTGACAGACATTTATCAAGCCGATCTCCTTTATTCACCAGAGCCCAACTCGATTCCGTCAGGCCATAGGTGATCCACAAGGGTCTGTCCGTCAATACAATAAAACGATCCTGGAGTCGAGGTGTAATACGGTCTGCACCGGCTGCAGCGAAAGTTATATTGCTTAAACTGTTCTCAGTAATATCCGGGTGATGCAACAATTTATCAAAGGCATCAATGGTCATTATCAGGTGCGTTGGTTTATACCGATTAACACAGTCCGCCATTTGATCAATATCGTAAGATTCCAGCAAAACCTGGGTTGCACCAACTGCCAGCAAAGCGAGGCTTTGATATAAACCAACGCTTTGTGTCAGACAAGAGGCAACGACCGAGATGCTGTCCAGAGTAAGTCTGGTATGTATGTGCCGGTACGCAAGAATATGGGCCAGATTTGCATGCGACAGTTTCACTGCTTTGGGTTGTCCATCAGACCCCGACGTTAGCAGAACAAAAGCCGGACTATCAGATAGGATAGCTGGTGTCTCAAAGTTAGAGCTGCTTTTCAATAATTCAGCATAATCAACAAACGGCTTTTGCAAATTATCCGGCTCAACCACATAAACCTGTTCAAGTTCCGAAGCAGCAATGTCCGCGGAATGTGGCTTGATCAACTTTTGCGAAGTAATTAAATATTTTGCTTGTGTGTAATCCAGAATATTTTGCAATTCAGACCACTTCATTCCCTGATGCATCGGCATGGGAATGATCCCGGATTTAAGGCAAGCAAGATAAAGACAAAGCAGTTCGGGACTGTTCGGCAGCCACAATACCAGCAGTGTTCCAGGCTGGTAATTCCTGGCCAGTCCACACGCTAGATGAGATACAGTTGTATGTAACGAACCGTAGCTAATCTCGTGTTGGTGATAGATCAAGGCTGTTTTATCAGCCTGCTCTGGCAGCAATGGAGAAATAAAGTCGCGTGTGTTCAATTTGAATCAGCTATAAATAATCTCAGGGATGGGCACACCCCCGCGAATTGATCCGGCTTCAGTTTGTTGAAAGAACACCTGGCGTTTCCAAACCGGAGACAATGGACGTGAGTTGGGCATGGAGAGCCAGACCCTCAGCAAATGTCGGCGACGTTTCTCGTCAGCAGTATCATCGATGAAGGCAGTCCGGGCATGAAAACAGACAAAGTTATTGATAAACATGATATCCCCGGCTTCATACTGTAATTTCATTTGCCACTTCTCATTGTTTATTTCCGCTTCTAGCGCATCCAGTGCTGCGATCTGCTGTTGCGTCAGGCGCGGGACTCCCGGAAGTTCTTGCGCCTGATCAATGTAAAAGCGTGAGTACTTGCATGCGAAACGTCCCTGTTCGGCTGTGAATACAGGCATAAAATAGAATTTCTCACGCGGAATAAAACCCTGGTTCGTGCCGGTCCGCACAAAAAGATAATCCTGATAGGTGTGTACAAAATCCTGATAAAGTGTTACCGCATGTTCCGGTGCTGACTGCACAATCGCATTGTGTATTGCCACACTGCTGGAAAAGAGGCTCATCCCGCCGGATTTGGATGGATGAATGCAAAAAAACGATATTGCATCACTGGGATCATTGTGAAAGGAAAGTGCCCGGTTATGTTTGCTACCGCGGCGTTCCTTGAGGACTCCCTGACCACAGTCCCTGATGTCCTGGATCATTTCACCAAACACAGTCTGCGGCCGCAGTGTGGCCACATGACTGCACAACCCTGCATGTAACAGGTGCAGATCCTTCGGTAACTGATCCTCGACCGGGAAACCCTTGAACAATACCATGCCATATTTCTCTTCCAGTTCGATGCGGGCCTGGAGAAGTAG
>MGYU01000037.1:401-5952 GCA_001801885.1 Gammaproteobacteria bacterium RIFCSPLOWO2_12_47_11 | reverse complement strand
GCCGTCGCGACCGTGTGGAATGTTGAGATAGGTTCTACCCGGAAAGGATGGTTTTGCTGTAAACCTGAAATGATAATGTGTATCAGGAAATCGCTGCTTTGCAGTTGTCGACGCGTTCGCGTAATTCCTTGCCCGGTTTGAAATGAGGAACATACTTTGCAGGTAAAGATACCGGATCACCGGATTTGGGATTTCTGCCTACCCGAGGTGGACGATAATGCAGGGCAAAACTGCCAAACCCCCTGATCTCGATACGTTCACCATCCGACAGTGTGTTGGCCATATGTTCAAGTATGGTCTTGACTGCAAGTTCAACATCACGATATGCCAGTTGTGTCTGCCTACTGGAGAGCAATTCAATGAGTTCAGACTTTGTCATAACAGTGTTTCTCGTTTGGTGTGCGACATTTAGAGCCAGCACATGGTTAACGATAATTACATAAAACTATGTGAACCCGAAGATAATATTGTACCGATTAAGATTATCGGAACTGATTATTTATTCTCCAGATGCCCCTTTAATATATCTCCCAACTTGGCCCCGGTGCCGGATTCAGGTGAATATTCTTCCACAGCTGCCGCTTCATCATCGACTTCCTTCGCGCGTATGGAAAGATTGATGATGCGTTTTTTCCGGTCCAGTGCAGTAATCTTGACTTCCAGTTCATCTCCTTCCTTTATCTCGGTGCGCGCATCCTCGATCTTTTTGTCCAGCGAGATCTCGGAAGATTTTAATTGACCCTCAACCCCGTCTGCCAGCTTGACAGTGACAAATTTGGGCTCGACAGCTACAGCTACACCCTTGACAATACTGCCTTTACTGTATTCTGCAACATAACTTGAGAACGGATCTTTTTCCAGTTGTTTTATCCCCAGCGAGATGCGTTCCCGCTCGGCATCCACAGCCAGAACAACGGTTTCAATCTCTTCTCCCTTGGTAAAATTATGGATTGCCGCTTCGCTGTTGTCCGCCCAGGTAATATCCGACAGATGGATCAGGCCATCAATACCGCCCTCAAGACCAACGAAAATACCGAAATCAGTGATGGATTTAATGGTGCCTGTAACACGGTCACCCTTATTGTGTGTCGCAGCAAACTGTTCCCATGGGTTAGGCTGGCACTGTTTCATGCCCAGTGAGATACGGCGGCGTTCAGTGTCAATATCCAGGATAACGACATCCACTTCATCACCGATATTGACCAACTTGGAAGGATGGACATTCTTGTTGGTCCAATCCATCTCGGAAACGTGTACCAGACCCTCAACACCTTCTTCCAACTCGGCGAAACAGCCATAATCAGCCAGGTTGGTGATCCGGCCACGCAATTTTGTGCCTTCAGGATAACGCCTGGTCAGGTCGGCCCAGGGATCATCACCCATTTGCTTCAGACCCAGGGAAACGCGGTTGCGCTCACGATCAAACTTCAATACCTTGACTTCAATTTCATCACCGATGTTGACGATCTCGGCGGGATTTTTGACACGCTTCCAGGCCATATCGGTAATATGCAGAAGTCCATCAACACCACCCAGATCCAGGAAGGCGCCGTAATCAGTCAGGTTCTTCACCACACCCTTGATGATTGAGCCTTCTTTCAGATTCTCCAGTAATTCATCACGTTCGACGGTATTTTCCTTCTCTACCACAGCGCGGCGGGAGACCACCACATTACTTCTGCGTTGGTCGATCTTGATTACCTTGAATTCAAGGGGTTTGCCTTCAAGGTAACTGGTATCTTTAACGGGTCTGACATCGACGAGGGAACCGGGAAGGAAAGCGCGGACATTCTGAACATCCACTGTGAAACCGCCCTTGACGCGTTCTGTTATCACACCGATGACGGTCTGGTTTGCTTCGTGGGCCTTTTCCAGAGAGGTCCAGGCCATTAAACGTTTCGCTTTTTCGCGGGAGAGCCGGGTTTCCCCATACCCGTCTTCGACAGTATCCAGGGCTACATCTATGGTATCGCCAACACTGACCTCCAGATCGCCCTTTTCATCATAGAACTGCTCTATGGGGATCAGACCTTCCGATTTAAGACCGGCATTTACTATGACTGTATCCTGGTTGACGTCCACTACCGTTGCACTGACGATAGTACCCGGGCGCATTTTGCTCTCGATTTGGCTCTGTTCAAAGAGCTCTGCGAAACTTTCACTCATTAAAAAAATATCCTCTTGCAAGGGCCTGTTGATGCAAACAATCACGAATTGTTTGCAGTTGGTTAATAATAAAATCAGTTATTTCTGCCAGTTTTCCCCGTAATATCAGGAAAACGATCACGCACTAATACTGCTACACGATCGATGACATCTTCAATGTTGAGATGCGTTGTATCAATGACAGCGGCATCAACTGCCGGCCGTAATGGAGAAACAGTGCGCTGACTATCCCTGACATCGCGTTCGGTTATCTCTACCGAAAGCTGCGGGAGGTTAACATCAAACCCTTTTTCTTTCAACTGTTTATAGCGCCGCCGGGCCCGTTCCTCTACACTGGCAGTCAGGAAGATTTTGAGTCGTGCAGCCGGGAAAACCACGGTTCCCATATCACGTCCATCGGCCACCAGTCCCGGAGGTTTCCTGAAGCTGTGTTGCCTGTCCAGAAGGGCCTGGCGTACCTCCGGCAGAGAGGCAATCCGGGAAGCGGCAGTGCCGCAGGATTCAGTCCGGATCAGGACACTGACCTCAGTACCCTCCAGAATGACTGCTTTACCCTCTTCTGATGCCGAATGTTTAAAGACCACATCCAGATCCCGGGCCAGTTCAGCCAGCCCGGATACATCTTCATAATTGATGGAGTGACGTTCTGCGGCGAGTGCCAATACCCGGTACAGAGCTCCACTATCGAGAAAATGCCACTGTAACCAGTTGGCGAGATAACTGCTGAGCGTGCCCTTACCCGTACCACTGGGGCCATCAACTGTAATAACCGGGATATCAGCTGGCACCAGGAATCTCCCGCCGGATGTTCAGGCCCGCTATTTGTGCCAGTTCAATAAATCCCGGAAATGAGGTATTCACATTGGTACAATCCTCAATCCGGATGGCTTCCTCTGATTTCAGTCCCGCCATGGCAAATGCCATGGCGATACGGTGATCAGTATGGCTGTTCACTGTCCCGCCCCTGATCCTGCCACCGGTAACCTCCATGCCGTCATCATGAGTGACTACAGAGATACCAATAGCGTGCAGGCCTTCCGCGATAGCTGCAATCCGGTCACTCTCCTTCACCCGCAATTCCGCCGCACCCCGTAGTACAGTTTTGCCAGATGCACATGCTGCCGCGATCATAATCGCCGGGAATTCATCGATGGCATTCGGCACCAGTTCCGGTGGTATAGCTATTCCGTGTAATTGACTGGCGCGCACCCGAATATCGGCCACCGGTTCACTGGAGGCAATGCGCTGATTGGTAAGGGTGATATCTGCACCCATGGATTGTAATACACGGATCACCCCGATACGGGCAGGATTAACACCGGCATTTTCCAAAGTAATATCCGATCCTTCTGCAATACTTGCCCCTATTATGAAAAAAGCTGCAGAGGATATATCCGCCGGAATAACAATTTCAGATGCCTTGAATTCACTGCCACCCCTGATGCATATGGCATTATTTTTCTTTTCCAATACACAACCAAAATGCTGAAGCATGCGTTCAGTGTGATCGCGTGTCGCTACCGTCTCTTGTATACAGGTTTTTCCTTCAGCATAAAGACCGGCGAGTAATAGACAGGATTTCAACTGTGCACTGACCACAGGCAAAGTGTAATCAATGCCCTGCAAGCGTCGTCCACCACGGATTCTAATTGGCAATGTACCCTGCTCACTACAACTGATATCTGCGTTCATTTCTTTTAAGGGATCAGTAACTCGACGCATGGGGCGTTTCATTAATGAAGCATCGCCGATGATTTCGCAGTCAAATTTCTGACCCGCCAGCAAACCCGCCAGCAAGCGTGCTGAGGTACCGGAATTCCCCAGGTTGAGCGGATGAGCGGGTGGTTTCAGCCCATATAATCCGGCACCATGAATACTTACATCCTCTCCCCCATGATCGATCTTAATACCCATGGCACGAAAAGCTGCCATTGTGGCCAGTGTATCTTCGCCCTGCAGGAATCCCCTGATACTGGTCTGTCCGTTTGCAATGGCGCCCAGCATAACTGCACGATGCGAGATGGATTTATCACCAGGCACCCGGATCCGTCCATGTAATGCTCCGCCAGGAGAGACAATATAGTCAGTAGAGTGTGACACTGTCATGGATAACGAGACGAAATCTATTCAGTTGCATCATTGCATTTATTGCGCATCTGTGTGAACCGGTCCCGGGTCTCCTTGGCACGACTGAATATCTTCAACAATTCATCACTGTTGTCGTTTGTTATTGCAGTACGGATGTTATTCAGATATTCATCAAAAAGGTCCAGTACCTTCAGCAACTGTTTGCGATTGGAAAAACAGATGTCATGCCACATCTGGGGGTTGCTTGAAGCGATACGGGAGAAATCAGCAAAGCCACCGGCTGCAAACTTGAATATCTCATCACATTTCTGCATACCCGCCAGACAATCCACCAGTGCATAGGCCAGCAAATGCGGTAGATGACTGGTGGCCGCAAGGATTTCATCGTGCTGCTCAACTGAAACATGCACCACTTCCGCGCCGGCGAGTTCCCACATCTCGTTAACAAGGTCCAGTGCATTGACGGAGGTTTCTGGTAATGGCGTTAATATGACACGATGATCTTCAAACAGATCAGCATCAGAGGCTACTACACCACTTTTTTCCTTGCCCGCAATCGGATGGCCCGGGACAAATCTTGGAAATAATTTATCCAGAGTCTTTCTTGCTGCATCCACGACGCTGCCCTTGGCACTGCCAACATCGGTGATGATAACATCATCGCGAAGATAGCTGCGCATGGATTTGAGTAGTGTTTCCGTGGTTGACAGCGGTGTTGCAAGCACCACGACATCAGCATCCTTAACAGCACTGGCTACAGTGAGGCTGTATTCATCTATCACACCGAGGTCAACGGCCTTCTGCAGATTGACCATATCGCGACCATAACCGACCACACGGCTGCAGGCCTTCTTGCGTTTCAGGGCACGCGCCAGTGAACCGCCAATGAGGCCGACACCGATAATTGCCAGACGATTTATCAACATCTTTTAAGTATTGTCTAATGTTTAATTCATGGGATAACTAACACCACTGGAATTCAGGAGTCAGGAGACAGAAGTCAGAATAAACCATCATATCCATATTTACTGGCTCCTGAATTCTGACTCCTGACTTCTTTACTTTTTCTCAATCATTTTCTCCAATGCTTCAATAAAACGTTTGTTTTCTTCTTCACGCCCAATTGTCACGCGCAGATGATTGGGCATACCATAATTATCTATCGGCCGGACAATAACACCTTCATGCAACAACCGGTTATAAATATCCCGGGCAGGTCGTCTGAAATCAATACAGACAAAATTTCCGGCGGAGGGAATATAGTCGAGGGCCATCTGCTTGAACGCATCCGTGAGAT
>MGYU01000037.1:0-393 GCA_001801885.1 Gammaproteobacteria bacterium RIFCSPLOWO2_12_47_11 | reverse complement strand
AACGCATCCGTGAGATAGCGCATGCCGGCCTGGTTGTTACTGACTGTTTTCTGGACATGTGCCCGGTCATCCAATGCTGCCTCGGCACACGCCAGCGCCAGACTGTTGATATTAAACGGCTGGCGCACCCGGTTCAGCAGGTCGGCAAGGTCCCTGTGTGCCACGCCATAGCCAATCCGTAAACCGGCCAGACCATAGGCCTTGGAAAATGTCCGGGTCACGAGCAGATTCGGAAAATCGGTCAGCCATTTGATACAATCCGGATAATCTGCCTCCTGCACATAATCAAAATAGGCCTCGTCCACAACCACAATCAGATCCTCGGGTACTGATTCAAGCAAACATCTGAGTTCTGCTTTTTTCAGCCAGGTCCCGGTCGGGTTATTCGGGTTG
>MGYU01000036.1 GCA_001801885.1 Gammaproteobacteria bacterium RIFCSPLOWO2_12_47_11 | reverse complement strand
CTGGGCCAAGGCGCTGCATATCATCTTTATGGTCACCTGGTTCGCAGGACTCTTTTACCTGCCGAGACTATTTGTCTATCACGCCATGGCGGCAGACGAAACGGGTAGTAACCGTTTCAAAATCATGGAGCGCAAACTCTATTTCGGCATCATGACACCAGGCATGATCCTCACGCTCATATTCGGTTTCTGGATCCTCGTTGCCTTTGGCTGGTCTGCCTATGCGGGCACATTCTGGTTACACATAAAACTGGCCTGTGTACTTGCGTTGATCATCTATCACATCTACTGCGGGAAACTGCTGTCGGCTTTCAGGCATGACCGTAATAAACACTCACACATCTGGTATCGCTGGTTCAATGAAATTCCGGTTGTTTTTCTAATCATTATTGTCATACTTGCTGTAGTACGGCCTGTTTAATAATACGGGTGAAAAGTTCCAGGGCGATAACAATACAAGGGCTTTTCAGATTTCAATCATTTCGAAATCTTCTTTTCTTGCCCCACACTCCGGACAAACCCAATTAGGCGGCAAATCTTCCCACTTCGTGCCGGGTGGAATTCCGTCTTCCGGCCAGCCCTGTTTTTCATCATAAACAAACCCGCAAATTACACACATGTATTGCTTCATTCTTTCAGCTCCGTTTTTCTTTATTTTCGCATGATATGTAGCCATGTAGAATAACCGTCATGAGTCCATTAAAAAATAAAAAACCGGTAGTCCTTGTACTTGCGGGTCATGATCCCAGTGGTGGTGCCGGCATCCAGGCTGATATTGAAACCATTGCCTGCAATGGTTGTCACGCCGCCACCGTTATTACCTGCCTGACCATACAAAATACCGCTGAATTCAGGCAGGTTATACAGGTCAATCCTGACAATTTTAATCAGCAGGTGGAAATGATCCTTGCGGACATTCCAATAAGCGCCTGCAAAATCGGTTTGATTGCTGATTCCGGCATTTTATCAGCAATAGAAAAAAACCTGATAGCTCTCATGGATATTCCTGTCGTGCTTGATCCGGTAATCAACGCGGGGACAGGGGCAAGGATCATGTCCGATGATATATGTGCAATATTATATGATAAAGTGTTGCCATTCATTACGGTGATAACACCAAACAGTATTGAAGCACGCGCACTCACCGGAATTGACAATCTTGATGATGCTGCGGCTGATCTCCTGAACAGGGGTTGCCGTGCCGTATTGATAACCGGCACTCATGAGCAATCCGCCAAGATCATCAATACCTTGTACATGCAAAATGAAACACCGGTAAAAAATGAGTGGGAAAGACTGCCCGGCAGCTATCATGGTTCCGGCTGCACATTGTCTTCTTGTGTCGCTGCCCAACTGGCACTGGGTAAAACCATCAGGGAAGCCGTGACCATAGCACAGAAATATACCTGGTATGCCTTGAGACACGGAATGTTGTTGGGGAGAGAACAACTCCATCCAGACAGGTTTTACAGTAAATAACTCATCTTTATCACTATGAAATTATTACCCGCAAAAGGACTTTACGCCATAACTGATTGTGAAAACCTGACTACGGAACTATTGATCAACAAAACAGAACAAATTCTGCGATCCGGCGCCGTAATGCTGCAGTACCGGAACAAATATGATGATTTCGCCATCAGGGAATCACAGGCCAGAGAACTGAAAATTCTTTGTGATAAATACTATGTACCATTCATAATAAATGATGATTTTGAACTGGCATCAGCCATTAATGCAGATGGTGTTCATCTCGGCAAGGAAGATCACAGTTGTGAACAGGCGAGGGATTCATTTGGTCAACAAATGATCATCGGCATCTCCTGTTATAATGATATTGGCCGGGCAATGGCAGCAGAAAATACAGGGGCAAGCTATATCGCTTTCGGTGCGTTTTTCCCTACAAACACAAAGCATAATACAGTGAAGGCAGGACCCGAATTGATCCAGAAAGCAAAGCAAAGACTAAAATTACCTGTGGTTGCGATCGGTGGGATTACCCCGGAAAATGGGAAATTACTTATTGATGCCGGCGCAGATTTCCTGGCAGTTGTCGGCGGTATTTATGGGCCTGCTGATCCGGCGCAGGTAATGCAGTCATATATAACGTTGTTCAACAACTGAATCTGAAACATATGACAGAAAAACTCTTTATTGCCGCAAAAAAACACATTCCGGGCGGAGTTAATTCGCCGGTACGGGCTTTCAAGTCAGTAACTGGCACACCGGTTTTTTTTAAAAAAGCCAGTGGTGCTTATCTTTATGATACGGAAGGCAAAAAATATATTGATTATGTAGGATCATGGGGACCCATGGTGCTCGGTCATGCTCATCCTGAAGTAATCAAGCAGGTACAACAGGCTGCTGCAAACGGCCTGAGTTTTGGTGCACCTACCGAAATCGAAACACAGATGGCTGACAAAATCTGTGAGCTAATGCCGAATATCGAAAAAGTACGCATGGTCAGTTCAGGAACAGAAGCGGCTATGAGTGCCATCCGGCTGGCCCGTGGCTATACCGGCCGTGACAAGATTGTAAAATTCGAAGGTTGTTATCATGGCCATGCTGATTCATTACTGGTGAAGGCAGGTTCCGGTGCGTTGACATTGGGGATACCCACTTCGCCCGGTGTACCTGCGGATCTCGCACAACACACAATCACACTCAGCTTTAATAATCCTGATCAAGTCAAAAATGTTTTTACTGAAATTGGCGAGCAGATTGCCGCTATCATCGTGGAGCCGGTGGCCGGTAACATGAACTGCGTTCCGGGCACGCAGGATTTTCTGGACACGCTGCGTACTGTTTGTGATAAATATCAGAGCGTTCTGATCTTTGATGAAGTCATGTCCGGATTCCGTGTGGCATTAGGTGGTGCACAATCCATTTACAGCATCAAACCGGATCTTACAGTACTGGGTAAGGTGATCGGCGGTGGTATGCCGGTGGGTGCTTTTGGTGGCCGCGCACCGATCATGGATCACATAGCACCGGATGGCCCGGTCTACCAGGCAGGCACATTGTCCGGAAATCCGGTTGCCATGGCCGCAGGTTTCACTACACTCAATCTTGTTTCACAACCTGGTTTTTTTGAGGAGCTCTCGGATAAAACAAAAAACCTGGTGGCTGGTTTACAGAAAGCAGCTGACGCAGCAGATATCCCTTTAACTACCAATGCCGTGGGCGGGATGTTTGGTTTGTTCTTCAGTGCCGAAAAATCTATTACAACCTTTGAACAGGTCATGTCCTGTGATAAGGGACGTTTCAATAAATTTTTTCATGGCATGCTGGACAAGGCTATTTATCTTGCGCCATCTGCCTTCGAGGCAGGTTTTGTATCCAGTGCACATACACAGCAGGACATTGAGCAAACAATTAACCTCGCTTCCGAGATTATGAAAAATTTATAAAGTCAAAACTTGTGTCCTAAAAAGATGGCCCCGAAGGGGCCATAAATTGAGGGGGGGGGTAGACACCTCTTTAGGAAAGATTAAATCTATTAACGTGGCATTTTTATTTCAGCATCAGGCCCGTGGTACAAAGGCTTCAGTTTTCCATCAACACCAAGCATTAAAGCCCCGGGTAACTCACTGTACTGAACAGTATTAGATGTTTGTTCGGAAGTCATGTGATTTGCAGACAAATTTTGATTCGTTTCTGAATTAACAGTAAAGACTACACTTTTCATAAGCTACCTCCAGGTTCAAATTCAAATATAATCAGAAAATGATTATTTATAAGTGATGGTTTTTTGTGGTCTGACTAGAAATAAACTACATCAGTTACATTTGCTGGTTGTATCTTTGGGCAACCATCTGTAATAAATCTGAATATATAGGTCGTCAGATCACCGTTTTCTGTTCTGTTAACAAATGGTGTTGTATATATCACCGTTAAAAAACCTGCACCTTTGGAGCGCAAATCCGGGACATTGATGATGTCCTGTTTGGTGAGATCCACTGTAGCTCTCCGTTCATTGCCGGGAGATACTTGTGCGATAACCAAATCATTTATCGACAATGCAATTCGCTTTCCTCCAATGCCCATAATACTTCCTGAATCCATAACCACTGCGGTAACTTGATGATTAGGGCCTAGAATAAGATCAGCGATATCGGCAATCTGTATACCATCTACTCCAAACACCGGCATGCCTATCAATTCACTGGCACGCATATCATTTGATCCTTGTGCGAGGATGAAGGTCAAAGAATCACTGAATGAATTTTGTGATCGTGGTGCTTTCTCCAATGGCATCCCCGTCGGAAGCGCAGTGGGATCATTTGGTTCAGGATATGATTCCTGCTCTTGTATTCGCGGGATACCATTATCTGCCATATCCCAGGTAGTGGTAGTGTTTTGATCTGCTGCAACGACCATAGTAATTGCAATTAATAAAGTTATAGGGATAATCAAATACTCTATTTTCATGATTAATCCTCCTCCTCTAAAGAAGAGCGCTTCTCTAAGTACTTAAATTTAGAATTATGAAACCCCGAAAATGTCGGGGCAGTCCGTCCCTAGATTGCCCCAACGGAGCGAAATCAGAATGTCCGCTATTTAGTAGCCCTAACCTGCTTCTATGGCCTTCTTGACCACGGCATATTCTGCTTCGTCCACCCTGCCGTCACCATTCTGATCAGCCGATTTGAAATCGATAATACCGGTCAGAGCAGCATTGAATTCCTGTTCACTCAGAACACCATCACCATTGGCATCAACATCTTTGAATTCCGGTACAACAATGGCAAGCGCCAAAGCAGGGAAGAACAACAAAATTGCTGTGATAAATAGCTTCTTCATAAATATCCTCACTTTTAAAGAAGATTCAGTTGATTTGTAGTTATACGAACAACATGTATTCGCATCTGGTTTTTTTATATCGCAACCGTTATGCCACATATGAAAAACCAAAATAATTCAATAAGTTAAGCTATTTTAGCAATCATTGGCTAGACTGCAACTGTTGGGAAGCGTGGCCGGTTTTAACCTTTGGATTACCAACTCATTGAATAGAAGGGATGCTACTGTTGGGCGAGCCCGACACCAGATTGAAGCATTTAATACAAGTAAACTATCGCCGAGTTACTCTACCCAGGCACGGAACAGTGCCGGTTCCAGTAAGTGCCGTCGCAAGAGTTTATAGAATTCACTTCGATTACGATCGGACAGCCTTGCCGCAAGGGCAACATTACCTTCAGTGAGATGCAGAAGACGGACAAGATAATCATGTTCAAATTGATTGCGTGCCTCACTTAATGATAGCAATCTTTCCGGCTTGTATTGCAAAGCCCGTTCCACCAGATTACGGGAAATCAGTGGCGTTGTAGATAAAACAACACATTGCTCCACTACATTCAATAACTGACGCACATTGCCTGGCCATGGTGCACTCACCAGTAACTCCATAGCATCCGGTGCAAATCTCTGGGGTGGTTTACCATGTTTATTTGCAAGCATTAGACAGAAGTGATCTGCCAGCAGAGATATATCTTCCCGTCGTTGGGCAATTGGTGGTAACTCAAGTGTGATAACATTCAAACGATAAAAAAGATCTTCTCGAAATAATCCCTGTGTTACTTTGTCTGTCAGATCATGGTGGGTAGCAGCTATGATACGTACATCTACAGGTACAGTACGGGTAGTACCTACTGGCCTGACTTCATGTTGTTCCAGAACACGCAACAA
>MGYU01000035.1 GCA_001801885.1 Gammaproteobacteria bacterium RIFCSPLOWO2_12_47_11 | reverse complement strand
ACTGCTCCACCCCGCACTAGAGGAGGCGCAGTCTACAGTGCTAACCAACCATTTTCAAGGTAATCTCCGGAGCTGCTTTTTATTTATAATTAAGCACTTAACCGGACCGGCATGCGCTTTGCGCCCCAGTTGCCCGGCTGATCCTCAAATACGCCATGACATTGAGTTCCACAATCCGGGCAAGTACCCCCGGGGGCCAGATTCCACTCATTAATAACGTACCAGTCCCGGACGATTAACGCCTTGCCACAGCCGTAGCACGTGGTCGTTCCGCCCCGGTTATCGTGGACATTACCGGTATATACATAATGTATGCCTTTCCCCAGAGCTATCTCACGCGCCAGGGTTAAAGTCGCTGCCGGTGTATTGCCCTTGTCCCGCATCTTCCAGTCCGGGTGGAAAGCCGTGAAATGCATGGGCACATCCGGACCCAGATTCTTTACCACCCATTCCGTCATGGCATGGATCTCCTGTTCGGAGTCATTTTCGCCCGGGATCATCAGGTTGGTGATTTCAAACCACACATCCGTCTCGTGCTTCAGGTAAGTCAAGGTCTCCAGCACCGCATCCAGATGGCCACCGGTAACATACTTATAGAAGCGTTCGGTAAACGCCTTGAGATCCACATTGGCGGCATCCATATAACGGTAAAACTCGGCCCGCGGTTCCGGGCAAACATAACCGGCCGTGACTGCCACTGCCTTGACGCCTGCCTCATGACAGGCCTGCGCCACATCAATCGCATATTCATGAAAGATCACCGGGTCGTTATAGGTAAAGGCAATACTGCGGCAATCCAGTTCCTTCGCGACCCGGGCCAATTGTTCCGGTGAAGCGGCGTCAGCGAGCGTATCTATCTCACGTGACTTGCTGATGTCCCAGTTCTGGCAGAACTTGCAGGCCAGGTTGCAACCCGCCGTACCAAAAGACAGCACGGGTGTGCCGGGTAAAAAATGGTTCAAAGGCTTCTTTTCTATCGGGTCTATGCAAAACCCGCTGGAACGCCCATATGTCGTCAGTACAATCTGGTCATCCTGGCGGGCACGGACAAAACACAGGCCGCGCTGGCCTTCATGGAGTTTGCAGACCCGCGGACATACGTCACACTGCACCCGGCCATCCTCCAGCAGGTGCCAGTAACGGGTAGGGACGATTGAAGTATCTAACATTATTTTATAACTGCACTATGAAACCGGGTTTTCTATAATCTGTATAGTATAGAGACAATTTCCTGAGCCGTTTATTGAATTAATCAGTGAACATGAATAATCAAGATAATCATGTTATCCGCCCGGCCGCCGTAGCCGGCTATTTCTATCCGGCAGACGCATCCGAATTACGCCATATGATCAATCAGTTAATGAGCCAGGCAACAGCTACCGGTCCGATCCCGAAAGCATTGATTGCCCCGCATGCCGGGTACATTTATTCCGGATTAACTGCAGCCATTGCCTATGCCAACCTGCAACCCGTCAGGAACAGGATCACGCGCGTTATTTTACTGGGGCCTGCACACCGCGTTTATATCAGGGGTATTGCATTAAGCAGCGCCACGCACTTTTCTACACCGCTCGGCAACATCGAAATTGATCAGGCGGCAGTTAAATTATTAAAGAAACTGTCCCAGATCATCGTATCCGATGCCGCCCATCAACAGGAACACAGTCTCGAAGTTCATCTGCCCTTTCTGCAATCCCTGTTAAGTCAATTCACCCTGGTGCCCCTGGTCGTCGGTGAAACCAGTCCACAGGAAGTTGCCGAAGTGCTGGAACTGTTCTGGGGCGATCCGGACACGATGATCATCATCAGTTCTGATCTCAGTCATTACCACGATTATGAAACAGCAAAAAAGATTGATGCTGCAACTACTCACGCCATTGAACATCTCGAACCGGAAAAGATCGGGCCTGAACAGGCCTGCGGCTGCAGACCCCTGTGTGGCATGTTAGAACTTGCACGCACCAAAAAACTTTCCATCAACACACTGGATGTACGAAACTCCGGTGACACTGCGGGGACGAAAGACCGCGTCGTCGGCTATGGCGCCTGGTCTTTTGTTTGACTGTCATGACGAGAATTTACACAATCGTCATGCTGGCGAATGCCAGTATTATCTACATGGACGTAGTGTATGCTGGAAATGCAGGAGCAATCGACTCCATGGATGGAGTCGGTAGAGCGACGCAGGAAGCCAAAGCCGATATCCAGTGCCAGTCAATATAATTATTTTCCGAAGAAAAATTCATTAACAAAAAATGCTTTCCACAGAACATAACCAGTTACTCATTCAAATCGCCCGCCAAAGCATTGCGCACGGCCTCGAAAAAAAATCGGGCTTGAGTCTAATGCTTGACGAATACCCTGAAAAACTTCGTGAAACGCGTGCCACTTTTGTCACACTCAAAATTGATTCCCAATTACGCGGTTGTATTGGCACCACTAAACCCGTATCTCCACTGGTTCTCAGCGTCAGTGATAATGCCTGGTCTTCCGCCTTTCGCGATCCAAGATTCAAGCCTTTGACACACGACGAATTTGAATTAATCCATATCAGTATCTCAATTCTTACGCCCAGCACACCTATTACCTTCGGAACAGAAAAAGATTTACTGGAACAACTGCGGCCGGATATCGACGGATTGATTATTGAAAAAGGCAGCCAGCGGGCAACTTTTCTACCTTCGGTGTGGGAAGCATTACAGCAGCCGGAAGATTTTCTCCATCAACTGAAACTCAAGGCAGGAATGCGGCCTGAAGTGTGCCCGGAAAGGGTCTGGCGGTATGAATCAATATCTATCGAAGAATAAACATTTTTCCTTTTAAGGATCCGGGAATGACGCAGCGTAACGGCCGATCCATTCCTTCGCGGCTTCTTCAGTGGTAAGTTTCCGGCCATCCTTAAATTCAATTTCTTTTTTGTAATTCTCAATCTGGTAAATCTGCTCAACTATCCGGACGCGAAATGCATCTTCCGGATCGGGAAACTCGACACCAATAATATATTTGTTACCAGACTTCTGACACCAGACTACCTGTGCTTCCGTCACTTCAAATGCAGGTTCCAGATATATAATTCTTAGCGAGATGATGCTACCCAGTTCAATGGGCTTTTCTGAGTGAAACGAAAGACCACCATAGCTGAAATTTTGAGTAGTTTGTAATTCAAAATCATTATCCGGGTCGTATCGAACCTCAATGGGTATATCCAAAGGATGTCGGATGAACTGACGCATAGATTTCTTTTTGTAATAGTTGTACGTTCTTAATTATTTCGCGATTTATTTTTGAACGGTTAAAAATAAATCACTCCGGCCCGTTTAGTTTAATTCTGAAAACCAATCCTGCAGTTCTTTTAGAGTATTAGTTATAAATGGACCAAGACATTCAGAAGGTATGCCAAATTTAGACGCAGAAATCTTATACTCTGCTGTTCTCCTGGGCCATCTAGCTATTGTAGAACTCCAGAAATCAGGAGTAATCATATCGTGATGAAAAGGAATATAATCAGCCCAGTTGTTTCTTAATATATCTTTATTTGCTATATCAATAATTTCAAGATGCCTACCGGGTCGCATGGGCGCACATTCCCATCCATCCAGTATTAGCTTCCTCGCTTTATAATCTGTCGCAGGACCAGCGTAACCAAATATTGTAAGATGAAAAGCTCTCTCTAGGCTGTCTGTCACTACTTTCCAATCGCGCTGAATCAATTCATCACTAGCATAATCTTTATCCTCATCGGGAAAGAAGAGGCGCCCTTTACTTAGAAGCTGGTTGCATTTGGGACAGATTTCGGATGGCATACCTAATATGTCATGTTTATCACACGTCGCGAATGCGACACAACCGTGTAGAAACCGAATATCAGGTAATTCAGCAACATCGTTGTTTCTTTTGTGAGCTTGTATTAAAAACGGATCCCAGTTGAATGTTGCAATAATATCCTTTCCTCGAAGCCCTAAAACCAAATAATCATATATTGTCGGATGATCTGGAAGCTGTAACTCTTCAAAATACCTCTCTAGTATTTCTTCAACCTCTAAAAGCTGAGATGCATAATCCTTATCTCTTTTGAGCCAGGAAAACTGAGATTCAAAATCCCCTTCAGGAGGGCTGGCATCTTGAACTAGTTTCTTCCACTTATCTCCTAAAATCATCGGGAGTTCATTCATAAGTGGAACGAGCATGCCATTTCTATCACCTTTTAAAAACGCTTGCTTACTTGCGCCAGCTCCAAGAATTACAACATGCGGCATAGGTTCTACAAAGGGCTTCGATTTCAGTCTCTCCTTTGTTAAAACCCTATGCATTTTTACATATTACTATATCAATTTCTCAACCGTACATTCAGGGTCAGGTCTGGAATCTTGAATACACGAAGTTCTTTGTGTTCATTACTCTTACCTCAATACAGAAAAACCTGTGATTTATTGAGGTTTTAGTATAGGCGCTGATATGGGTAATGTCATTCGGGTTGTATTATAAAGATCTGTCTTTACTGCTGCCGAATAAATCCACTATCCCTTCTATCTGCTTTATCAGGGCTCGCTGCTCTTGAATAGTTGGGGTACCGGAGAGTTTATCGTAATGGCACAACCAGCAACGAGGGCGTCCACAATCACCCGCTCGTTGAGATTTGCGGAACCTGCCTGGTTGCAGTTCACATTCACATAATATATGGCCGTGATGAGTGGCAAGATGATTACGCCAGATACGCAGTGTGCGATATTTTTCAAGTGCGGCACGACGCATATAAATTTACAAAATGGATAGATCCCTACAACTGGATTCCGGCAAATTGTGGAGTATCCTTTCCACTTCTTGTTTGGAAGTTTGCACCCGATATTTATCTTAACTATGCAACAGTTGTTTCAACCTTGCCTGGAATCTTGCTGAGAATGAGGTTCTTTAATTCAACCTTGTTGCTAGCATTGTCGATATCAATACCAACCAGTTTGCCTTCTGCATCATAATCAAGGACAACACCTTCAGAAATCTCCCTGCTCTCGGCGCTGGGACGCTCAGACAAGTCTATATATAGTGAGTCGGTTTCTGGATGATAGTTAAGCTTCATGACGTAAATTCCCGATCCGGGAAAGCATTATGTATGGTTAGTTTATCTTCAAGAGTAACCACCCCCAAGTAACGGCCGTCGAGATCAGGTATCGCAGCCCAAAATCTGTATCGATTTTGTTCCTGTGGTTCTGATCTTATGGAATTTTTCAGAACATAAACAAACCATTCTTTCTTCAAATACGGGCGCTTTCTGAGTACTTCTTTTTCAAAATAATCCGTGTATTTGTATTCGGGCATTTTCCATTATTCCATATGAATGTTTTGCCTGATAAGCACGTAATATACTGGATTCCCGCTTTCGCGGGAATGACGGAAAAGCGAAGGACCAGAACCTATATCAAAATGTAGCGAGCGCAGGTGAGACAAGGCGAAAACGGACTTGAAAGCGGAGTGTACACGATTAGTACATGAGCATTTCGAGTTCGTTTTCAACGCAGTATCGCCAAGCGCAGTAATTTTGAGATAGGTTCAATATGTTCTTAATTGTTTTGCCATGTCTCTAGCATGCATCGCTCCTGCGGTATCCCCCTTCCCTTCACTGGCCCTTGCGATGATCATCCAGTTTTCGGATTGCAGTAAACGATTGCCCGGTGCAAGGACACTGGATTTTTTTGCCATGGCGATGGCCTGATCCCAATTGCCTTCCTGCAGTCTGACTTGTCCGAGTTTGTGCCAGAGCAGCGGATTTTTCGGTTCGATCCTGAGTGCTCTTTCAATGCTGGCCACGGCTTCCTGTTTTTTTCCGGTGGTTGCATATTTATCGGCATCATCCAGTAAAGCGACCACCGCAGGGCTGGATGTTTGTTCTCTGGATTGCTGGACTGATAATTCTGCCGGTGGCAGTTCTTCCGAGCGTTCTTCTATAGTCGCTTCAGGCAGGGGTTGAGGAACCACGTATTCCGGATCTTCAAGTTTATAAACCCGGGCGGTTGATTGTTCCGGGGCTTTCGCAGGTGCGGCAGTTTCCGGTGAGGATCGATCTTCAACTTTGGCCGGTGTGCGGGAGGAGAATGTACTGGTGGCACAGCCGATGAAGGAAACGAACATTAATAAGATAAAAACCCATTTCAAAAAACTGTAGAAGTGAGTTATTGAATTGCCCTCGCCCCTCACCCTTTGTTGACAAACTTCCATGTCTGTCCCCCTGCGGGCGAACTTCGTTCGACCAAATCTGCTCCCGGCAGATTTGTCCCGGAGGGATATGGAGAGGGAGGACAGTGTTAGCGGAAAATATCGAAAATAGACCATTCTTTTTTCTTCGGCTTCTCTGGTTTCGTTTCAGGTTGTGGTTCAGTTCTCCGGGACTCCGGTGCTGTACGTGGTATCGTCCCCGGGATGGCCCCGGTTCCAATGCCCTCATTATATGGGTATTGTCTCGTCAGGGGACAACTGATTGCTGGTGGTAGATACGGTTCAATAAAGGGATAGTTTTGAGCACCGGGACAGTCATCAATCAGACGCCCGCCATCCAGCACCGGAACCCAGCTTACCCCTTCCGGTGGTATTAATGATAATGACTGGGGTTTTATTTCCTGCATCATGTCGATCCACACCTGCAATGCTCCGCTGGCACCGGTTAATCCGGCCGGTGTGTTATCGTCACGGCCGAGCCAGATCACCGCCAGAACATTGTCGCCAAAACCTGCAAACCAACTGTCTTTCAGATCATTGGTGGAACCGGTTTTGCCTGCCAGCGGCATTAAATCAGGTAATCTTTGTGATAACGATCGGGCGGTACCTTTAGACACGACCTCGGTCAGCAGAAAATTGGTGA
>MGYU01000034.1:3548-7934 GCA_001801885.1 Gammaproteobacteria bacterium RIFCSPLOWO2_12_47_11 | reverse complement strand
TTCAATGTCGTTGCGCCAGTCGCGGTGCAGTTCACAGGCAACGCTGAACCGTTCATGATTTGTGCGCCTGACTGGGCAATACGCATTAGTGCCGCATCTCGCACATCCTTGTTGAATGTGCCCGATGCATCAGCCACCACAAAGATTCATTAATACTTATAATAATCTTGCATAAAGACTTATAATTAATTATATTTAACCTATGTACAGGATTACATGGCTGTCCCGCGCAGTGAAGCAACTCGGCAAATTACCTGTCCGGGACAACCAGACGGTACGCCGGGCAGTTGATAAACTCTCTGTTTTCCCACAGGTACCTGGCGTGAAGAAATTAGCAAGCCACGAATACAGTTACCGGTTACGCGTGGGACGTTACCGGGTGCTGTTTGATGCTGATAAGGAAATTTGCATCATTACTATCCAGGAGGTTAAGAAACGCGATGACCGTACCTACTAATGTAACTCAGACAGCAGGATTGCAAACGCTCAACGATGACGCTGGCCGTCCATTATTCGTTGTATTACCAGTGGCGGAATACTTGCGCCTCAAGCAGCGTAATGAACCCACCATTCCTCATGAAGTTGTGAATCTCCGGTTTGAAGGCAAAGGGATGTCTGCCGCCCGTGCCTGGCGTGAATATTTGGGTTTGACTCAAGTAGCGGTGGCTGAGCGTATGGGGATCACACAAGCAGCTCTGGCACAGATGGAAGCTGCGAAGCGCCCGCGCAAGATTACCCGTGATCGTATTGCCAAGGCATTGGGCCTTGTTACTACGCAACTGGATTTCTGAAAACTTTTCTGATGTATGTTTGCCGTATTACTGGCGAGTGTGACCTACAGAAGGGGCCGCCTGAAAGGCGGGGTTTTTTTATACTGGATTCTGGTCGCTACGGACTTCCCCGGCTCTGGCTCGAGAATTTGCTCCAGACATTGGCCGCTTCCGCTATCCATGCTCACGCGGCATTTGTGCATCCTGCACATCATCTACCACCTACGTCCCTGTAGGCGTCCTGCTTCGCTACCTCCTGCATCCATGCAGTCGTGTCCTCACGCGACATTTCCCACATCCTGTGGATCGCGTGCGCCAGAATGACGACTCAAAAGATTATTGGGACTTAATCAGAGTATTCTTAGCTTACAATGTTGAGAACAACACATTGCAAATCTTACGTGTCATTCACAGCAAACAAGACTGGCCACAGGCATTCTATTAGACAGCGTGTGCCTGAACCGGGTTTTGCGCTAATGGATGGTCTTTTTACACTCAGGAGAAGAATGTAAAGTATAAAACCTGTCACGGGAAGAAATCATAGTCCGGTAAACGATTATGCCAATGAGAAACAGTCTGCAATTCGGATCGGTGAAGATCGAATGTCTGCAAGGTGACATTACCAATCAGCCTGACATGGATGCGATTGTTAATGCTGCCAATGCGCAGTTAATGCCGGGTGGCGGTGTGGCCGGTGCGATTCACAGCAAGGCCGGACCTGGACTGGCGCGGGAATGCAAACCCCTGGCGCCGATCCGTCAGGGGGAGGCCGTGATTACCGGCGCACATGATTTACCCAATAAACATGTGATTCATTGTCTGGGGCCTGTTTATGGTATTGACCGGCCTGAAGACAAGCTGCTTGCCAATTGTTACCGGAATGCATTGAGTCTCGCCGAGGCGAATGCATTGCAAAGTATTGCCTTTCCTGCGATCTCCACCGGCACATTCGGTTATCCATTGGGACCGGCCGCGAAGGTGAGCTTTGCTTCAATCCGGGATTTCAATGCTTTCCGTAATTTGCAACATGTCCGTTTTGTTTTATGGAGTGAGCAGGATTGGGAACTTTTCAGCCGTGTTATGGAAGAAATTTTGAGTTAAAACTACGTTATAGATACCATCAGATAGAGGTTAACTTTATGCAAAGCGCAAAGCAGGATGTCGAAACCATGCTGCAACATTTACCTGAAGACAGCACCTATGAGGATATCCAGTATCACTTATATGTGCTCGAAAAAATAAAACGAGGACGAGACGATATCGCAAATGGCAGGAATTGTAGTCACGAAGAAGCGAAGGAACGATTGAGCAAATGGCTAAATTTATAATCTGGTCAGAAGAATCCCTACAAGATATTGAATGCATAGCTGAATACATTAGCCGGGATTCTATCCATCACGCACAGCTTAAAGATACGATAATAAAACGATTGCAAAGTAATGCGCGTTTTCACCGTGCCTTGCTTGCAGAAGCAGTAGAAACCTTAACCATTTCTTTAATAATGTGCGTTTTTGACGGGATTGGAAAATATGACTGGAAATTATGAAACTTTTCACGGATTGTTTTGGAAATACTGTCCGGCGTTACTGAAGAACACCTGGCCCATATACTGGATCATCCTGAAATGGAGGAAATGGCGGCTGAGATAGAGCGGGTATTACGCCAGCCGCAATTAGTACGCCGTTCCCGGTCAGATGTGACGGTACGATTGTTTTATGAGTTTTATGCGCAGACCCTGGTAGGTGGCAAATGGTTGTGCGTTGTGGTCAAATATGCGGAGAATGATGCATTTGTCATTACGGCCTATTTGACCGACAACCCAAAAGCTGGAGAAGAATTATGGCCGATAAAGTGAAAGTCTGGTTCGATGCGGAGGCGGATTTCCTGGAAGTCCGTTTTTCGGATGTTGCTGGTTACGAGAAAGCAACTTCAAATGATGCATTGATGGAACGGGTTGATGCGCAGGGCAATGTGATCGGCTTCAGTATCCTGGGTGTGAGCCGGTTCAAGAAAGATAAACCTCTCATCGCTGATCTGACAGCGGAGTAGAAAGCAAGGGACAGCCAACAATCGTTTGTGTCAGTGGTTAAGGAAGTTTTGATTAAAAGTTATCGCGAGGAATGAAGTGACGAAGCGATTTCATAACTATCTGTATTGCATGCAAGTGAGATTGCTTCGGGCGTGCGCCCTTGCAACGCTGCGCGGATTGTTTCCCACCACGGCTGCACCTCGCGGTCGCAATGACATCATCATCAATAAATCAGGGTTTCCTTATACTTCGGGATGTTGCTGATATATCCCTGCAGGTAAAGGCAAACCAGCATAAAGCTGCCTGAATATGTTGAATAATCCCGAAACTGGTGACCAAAAGAAATCACTGACACGTCTGTTGCTGATCGTGTTGGGTGTGTATGCGCTGATCATTATTATATTAATGTTCTACTGGAGCCGGGACCCGGGTTTGTTTGATGTGGCCGCAGAGGCGCGACAACTCCATGGTCAGGCGAGCGACCCGGTGAAGGGTTACATTACCACTTCAACGCTTATCCATGTGATGGAAACCTTGCTGGAAAAGCCGGGCGGCTATCTCAGTAATGACATTGCACCGCCAGGGGTGTTGCTGGATAACATACCGAACTGGGAATTCGGTGTCGTGACCCAGGTACGGGATCTGGCGCGCGCACTGCGCAACGATTTCAGCCGTTCGCAAACTCAATCGACCGAAGACCCGGATCTGTCCGTCGCTGATCCGCATTTTCATTACGATAACGATTCCTGGATTTTACCTTCCTCCGAGAGTGAATATCGCAGCGGTATTGAAGCATTGCATCGTTACCTGGCGCGTCTTTCCAATGTTAAGGAACAGGACGCACAATTTTATGCACGTGCGGACAACTTGCGTGACTGGTTGGCGATTGTTGAAAAACGGCTGGGCAGTTTATCACAACGGCTTTCGGCCAGTGTCGGTCAGGCCCGGATTAACACTGATCTGAAGGGTGATCCGGCGGCGCAACAGTCCACCGTCAAGCCGGATGTCATTATGGTTAAAACGCCATGGCTGGAACTGGACGATGTGTTTTATGAAGCACGCGGCTCAACCTGGGCATTGATTCATTTCATGCGTGCAATAGAGATAGATTTAAGAGATGTGCTGGAAGACAAGAATGCGCTGGTGAGTTTGCGCCAGATCATCCGTGAACTGGAAGGGACGCAGGAGCCGATGTGGAGCCCGATAATTTTAAATGGCACCGGTTATGGTTTTGTCGCCAATCATTCGCTGGTAATGGCTTCATACATTTCCCGCGCCAACGCCGCCATCATCGACCTGCGCAGCTTGTTGTCGCAGGGTTAAAAGATATATAAAGTAATTCACCTTCATAACACGTAAGTGTGTATCCAGTAAATTCAGAATACCTTCCATGGCACTGGATTCTGTACATTCCATGACCAGAATGACGATATTGAAATTTTGAGATTGTTTTAATTGGTTGGATTGAGCGTCAGCTGTGATAAATCCCTGGTTTCGTATGTAATAACATATGTTATAATCTCCGGGAGCCCTTGGTTTATAAGGGTATTAACAGCAACGGAGAACTCTCATGAAGCTCAAGATTAC
>MGYU01000034.1:0-3505 GCA_001801885.1 Gammaproteobacteria bacterium RIFCSPLOWO2_12_47_11 | reverse complement strand
CTTGCCCGGTTGCGTGTGGATAAAGGCGATACGCTCTATGCCACCGAGGTTCCGGGCGGGATCAAACTCATGCCGCACGATCCGGAATTCGAAAAACAAATGGAAATTGCGGAGAAGGTGATGCATAAGCGCCGCACCTTGTTACATAAATTGTCTGAAAACTGAAAAGCCAGATGATTATCTGGATCGAAAAGCCTCTAGTGTTTGCCATTCATGATCGCCAGCTTGCCGAACATGGCGGGAGTAGCGGTGTGCGTGATGAAAATATGCTTGAGTCTGCGTTGGCACGACCGCAGCAACTCTATTCTTATGGTGATCCGCCACCGGATCTGGCTGATCTTGCGGCAACACTGGCTTTTGGTCTTGCTCGCAATCATCCCTTCGTGGATGGTAATAAACGGACAGCAGCTGTTACCTGTGAAACATTCATTGAATTGAATGATGGTGAGCTTATGGCAGAGGATGTTGAACTTTTTCCGCGCTTCCTTGCTTTGGCTGAAGGGAAATTGCCTGTTGAAGAATTTGCGCAATGGTTACGTGAACATATCACAACCAGATTCAAAGACAGGATGCAGGAGAAGAAGGGGAGGTATAAAACGAGTAAGAAGAAATAGCGAGGAGATAGTACTTAAGTAACCTCTGATCAAGTGTCTTCACCGTCATGCTGGCGAATACGACCCACAGGATGTGGTAAATGCCGCATGAGGTGTAGAAGTTCAGACTTGATCTGACAAACTGTGTCAGATAATCAAGTACAGTCACGAAACTGAATCTCCGTCATGCTGGACCCCGGATCAAGTCCGGGGCAGGCTTTTATGTTCCAGCATCCAGTCGATTATACAGATTGATTATCAGACTGGATTACATCCTTCGCTCCGTTAACGGCACATCCATGTGCCACTCCTCTGGCTTTCGCCAGAATGACGTATCAAAGACGATTCCGGTTATTCTTGATTAAATCTATTTTCTTACACTTATTGTCAGATCGAGTCTGAGTCAATACATATAAATCAGTATCAGATCAGGCCGGATTGATATACGACGGTTTTGTTCTTTCCGGATTTTTTCGCTGCATAGAGCGCAGTATCAGCATTTTTAATGATGTCCGCGATTTTTACACCATCCACAGGATAGGTGGATATCCCGCATGAAATTCTTATGCCCGGTTTTTCATTTGCGTTGGCATTAATATCAATTCTTTGTATATTCTCCCGGATTTTTTCAGCACATAACAGGGCGCCTTTTTCTCCTGTTTCCGGCAGCAGGACTGCAAATTCTTCTCCCCCATAGCGGCAAGCGGCATCCTGGCTTCTGATTGTATTACTTATGATATCGGATGTTTTTACGAGCACCTCATCGCCTATGCCGTGCCCATACTTATCATTTACATCCTTGAAATTATCAATATCGAGCATAATTAAACTAAAATAATTTTTTGTTCTTTCTGATCTTTTCAATTCTTTTTCAGCGACATCTTCCAGGTAGCGCCGGTTATAAAGCCCGGTTAATGGATCTTTAATTGAGAGCGTTGTCAGGTTTTCCTTGAGGCGCAGGTTCATCAGCTCAAGTCCTGCCCGTTTGACCAGGGTTTCGAGATTTGCCAGGGCTGCGTTGCCTTTAAGTTTTTTTATTCCCCTTAACTGGAGCAGACCCAGTATTTTGCCGCCGCCGACCATCGGGAAGCAGGTGTGTTCAGTATTTTTCAATGGCGCAACATCGCAGGTTAAAAAGGATTCTATGTAAGAACTGGGAAAAATATCATGTTGTCTGTATGCCCAGCATTTATCCAGATCAAGAATGACCGATTCACTATCAATTTCTCCCCATGAAGCAGCAAGCCCGGCATAGGAACTGTCGTTATGAATTAAATACAAAATACCGGACTCGGCGCTTGTAAGTTTTTGTGCGACAGTAATCACCACTTCAGAAAATTCCTTTTCATTGGTGCATGTATCCAGCAAATCATTTGTTTCGTTCAGAAACTCAATGGCCATGTTCTGGTAAGCAAAAAGTTCTCTTGCGCTTTGCAGATTTGCATTAATCGTTTCCAGTTCATTTTCTGCTTCGTGTTTGCTCCTGATGTATTGCGAAGTCTCATGCATCGTACGGAATAATAAAAATGCCGCAGTCAGAGACACAATTGCAGTCAATATATTGACGTAAGCAGATATCCAGTATATCGGGTGCCATAAAGTGATAATTTTGATCAGATGTGTGGTGCCACATGCAAAGATAAAAGCGGCAAACAGATAAAATACCCGGACAACCTGTTTATTTGATTTTAAATTGCTCAATTTTATAACTTTATAGATACCGATTGGAATTGAAAAATACGCCAGGGCGATGCCGGCATCTGAAAGTACAAACATCCACAGCAATGTGGGCAGCCAGTAGAAACAATGACCGTGGGGCATAAAACCGGGATTTAATAACTCCAGAAAGCTACTCATGACCAATCCCTCCAGAAATATTTTTTTGGAATATTGTTTGTATTTAAAAAAGTATAATACCCAATGTGTGAATTGCTTCTTAAATGAGGGTTTTTGAGAACAAATCCCGCTTTTATATTCAAGAAAGCAGAATATTATTGCACTGAAACAATTCTGCAGAAGGCCGTTCCTTTACCTTTTAAAATTGAGCTAGAATTACCGTATGAGAAAATTGGTGTTATTGATATTCATATTACTGTCTGTTTCTGGCTGGGCAACGGACGATGAGAAATTAAAAGCCTGCGAGAAGAGGGCTTATGAGTTGTACCCTGAACCGAATTACAGTCCGCGATATGGGGGCGCCGGGACCAGGGATCCGGGCGGGTTTGGCCAGAATTATATGGATGCAATGCCAACCCTGGCAGACACCGAAAGGGCCAAACATAAACGCCAGCAATATATTAAGGATTGCCTGAGCAAGGGATAAAAAGGAAATAAAATAATGTATATCGCCTATAAACGTTCTTTAATAAAACTTGCCACCTCACTCAGTTTCACATTCTGATTTTCACTGTCTGTTCGTGACTTGTATTCAATTGTTTCTGCATCCAGCCCGCTTTCGCTGAACGTTAAACGATGCGGTATGCCTATCAATTCCATATCGGCAAACATTACGCCCGGTCTTTCCTTGCGGTCATCCAGTATGACTTCAATGCCGGCGTCCAGTAATTCCTGATATAACTTCATTACGGCGGTACGCAGCCGTTCAGATTTATGCATGTTGATGGGGATGAGCGCGACTGCAAACGGGGCAATCGCCACCGGCCAGATAATGCCGCGGTCATCATTATTCTGTTCGATAGCTGCAGCGACGATGCGTGAAACACCGATACCGTAACAACCCATGGTTAATGTTTGCGATGCGCCTTTTTCGTCCAGACAGACAGCTTTCATCGCACTGCTGTATTTGGTCCCCAACTGGAAGATGTGACCAACTTCGATACCGCGTGCAATACGTAACTCACCGGCGCCATCCGGTGCGGCTTCTCCGGCAACGACATTACGGATATCTGCTG
>MGYU01000033.1 GCA_001801885.1 Gammaproteobacteria bacterium RIFCSPLOWO2_12_47_11 | reverse complement strand
TCTGTGTATTGGTCAACCTGGCAATACGCCCGTCCATGCCGTCCAGAATCATGGCGACAATAATTGCTATTGCCGCCGATTCAAATTCGGCATTCATTGCGGCAACGATTGAATAGAATCCGGCAAACAATGCCCCTGTGGTGAACAGGTTAGGTAAAATATATATACCACGGCGCCGCTGCATAATTTAACAATCCCTCAACAGATAATTCGTATCCGGCTATATAAGAACAACTATAACAGAAGTAGAGAAATTATAGTGGGTCTATGGTGACTGATTTGAGGATCGGGGACTCAGGTTTGCCTTTCAGCGGGGGCATGCTCGTCATGGATTACACTTGCAGTCCCGTTATTATGGACCAGGTGTGCAATGATCCCGGAACCGGAACTGATGTGGTCTCCAGGCATGACGTTAATCTTTGAATTTACCGGGACCAGCACATCTATCACACCCCCGAAATACAGATAGCCGCAGCGCTGGCCATGTCCGAGGCGCTCGCCGGAGTGTACATAAAAACGAAAGCTGAACGGGCCGAACAGATTTAAATAGATGACTACAACTATTTCATCACCTTCATCACTCCTGATGCGGAAGGCGAATTTTCGTTTACTGGTTTTACTATCCGGCCGCCTGGTCCACTGATTCACTATCTTGCCTTCCATCGGGCTTCTCAGCGAATAGATATCCAGCAATGACATCTTGATCCGTATCTGCAATGCCTGACGTTGTACCCATGGATCATTGATCTCTTCCACGGCAAGCACCTTGCCGGAAACCGGGCTTACAATTGCAAGTGGTGAAGACGTGATAACCTGCACCGGATCACGCAACATGAAGAGAGAGATAAAAAAAACCAACGCCGTTGCCTCTGTGACGATATTGCGGTGGAAATAATAGGCAATACATAGAATAACGAGCAATATGCCTAGTGCTGGCCAACCTTCTCTGGCAATTATGGGATAGCGATTACTCGGCATGGCGGTTAATTAATCGAGGATATCAAATGACTATCAGGTAGTTTGTCATTTCGAGCGAAGCGAGAAATCTGTCTTTCATAATTCTGACAACTGACAATCTGCAACAAACATTAGATTTCTCCCTGCGGTCGAAATGACATAAATCACTTATGGAATGGCTTTAATTCTTGTCCTGATCAACCAGCTTGTTCGCCTTGATCCACGGCATCATGGATCGCAACTTCTCACCGACGATCTCGATCTGATGCTCACGACTGATACGGCGCATGGCTTTCAATGATGCCGCACCACTCTGGTTTTCCAGAATAAACTCTTTGGCAAACTGGCCCGTTTGAATCTCTCGCAGAATTTCCTTCATGGCCTTTCTGGATTCCTCCGTCACGATACGCGGGCCGCGGGTAAAATCACCATATTCTGCAGTATTGGAAATTGAATATCGCATATTGGCGATGCCGCCTTCGTAGATCAGATCAACAATCAACTTGGTCTCATGCAGGCATTCAAAGTATGCCATCTCCGGTGCATAACCTGCTTCAACCAGGGTTTCGAATCCGGCCTGTATCAATGCCGTGATGCCACCACACAACACGGTCTGTTCCCCGAAAAGATCAGTTTCAGTTTCTTCCTTGAAAGTGGTTTCGATCACACCGGCACGGCCACCGCCATTGGCAGAGGCATAAGACAGCGCCAGTTCTTTTGCCGTGCCTGAAGCATCCTGGAATATTGCAATCAATGATGGCACGCCACCACCTTGTTTATAGGTTGAGCGTACCAGATGTCCCGGGCCTTTTGGCGCGATCATGATCACATCCAGATCCTTGCGCGGGATGATCTGCTGAAAATGAATATTGAATCCATGAGCAAAGGCCATTGCTGCACCTTTCTTGATATTGGATTCAACCTCGTCCCTGTAAAGTGCGGCCTGGTGTTCATCCGGCGCAAGTATCATGACAACATCAGCCCATGCGACAGCCGCTTTGATGGATTTCACAGCAATGCCGGCATTTTTGGCCTTGGCTGCAGAAGCCGAACCTTCACGCAGACCGACACAAACATCCACGCCGGAGTCTTTAAGATTATTGGCATGGGCATGGCCCTGTGAACCATAACCGATAATGGCCACTTTCCTGGCTTGAATCAGGGACAAGTCTGCGTCTTTGTCGTAATAAATATTCATTTGCTTTGCTCTCAACAATTAATAAATTGAAACAACTCTAAACTTTTATGAGATTTAATCCCTCTCCCTTGCAGGGGAGGGTTGGGTGGAGATAAAACGGTAAATCTCACCCCCATCCTCACCTTCCCCCTCAAGGGGGAAGGAATCTATTTTCTAATTATAATTAAACTCTCAAATTGCCTTCTCACCTCTTGAAATACCGGATACGCCGGAACGGACGACTTCCAGAATCTCCTTTTCATCCAGTGACCCGATAAACGCATCCAGTTTATCCCCGGTACCGGTCATCTCAACTGTATAGGTGCTGTCTGTCACATCAATAATCCGGCCACGGAAAATATCATTCAGGCGTTTGATTTCTTCCCGGGCAGTCCCTTTGGCATGCACCTTGATCAACATCAGTTCCCGTTCGATGTGTTTGCTCTCGCTCAGGTCTATCACCTTGATCACATCAACCAGCTTGTTCAGGTGTTTGGTGATCTGTTCGATGATCTCATCCGAACCGGATGTCACCAGTGTCATACGCGAGATTGTCGGATCTTCAGTGGGTGCGACAGTCAGTGATTCAATATTGAAACCACGCGCAGAGAACAGGCCGGAGACCCGCGACAAGGCCCCGGCCTCATTTTCCAGAAGCAAAGAGAGTATGTGGCGCATTAGCCCGGATATTGCACTAAAATCGCGCTGTCTCGCGCCGCGATTGTGGCCGAGAAGGCTTCTCGCGACTGAAAACGTAGCAAGCGACTACGTTTGAAGAAGCATGGAGACTTCTCGGGCGCAAGGGCAAGTGAGAAGCGGGATAAGTCTTTATCCAGCATATCCATACTAATTAATTTATTTCCATTCATACCATTCAATTCGATGTAGTCATTTTCAGCGATTCTGGTTTAGTGCATTATCCGGGCTCTAGGCGAGTTCTCTTTCCGGTGAAAGATGCATCTCATGCTGTCCCTTGCCTGAGGCAATCATTGGATACACGTTCTCGGTCTGATCAGTAATAAAATCCATCAACACCAGCTTGTCTTTCATGGCCAGGGCTTCTTTCAGCGCGCCTTCAACATCACTGGTTTTGTCAACAAGCATAACTACATGGCCGAAACTCTCTGCGAGTTTCACGAAATCCGGAAGCGCGTCCATGTAGGAATGCGAATAACGGCCTGCATAAAAGAATTCCTGCCACTGCCGTACCATACCCATATAACGGTTATTCAGATTGATGATCTTGACCGGCAGCCCGTATTGCAGACAGGTGGATAATTCCTGTATGCACATCACCAGGCTCGCCTCACCGGTAATACAGGCCACGATTGCATCCGGAAACGCTTTTTTAACGCCCATTGCCGCAGGCAGACCAAAACCCATCGTGCCCAGACCGCCGGAATTGATCCAGCGTCTTGGTTTGTCGAATTTATAAAACTGCGCAGCCCACATCTGGTGCTGCCCGACATCAGATGTCACATAGGCATCACCTTTGGTCAGTTCATACAACTTCTCGACCACATACTGTGGCTTGATGATCTTGCTCTTGCGATCATATTTCAGGCAATCGATCCCCTGCCATTCCTTGATCTGGTCCCACCAGGGTTTGATTGCCGCGGCATCCGGTTTGGATTTGTGGTCCCTGAGTATGGCGTTGAGATCTTTCAGCACGTGCTTCACATCACCGACGATAGGGATATCCACCGGCACGTTCTTGGAAATGGAAGACGGATCTACATCGATATGAATGATCTTGGCGTATGGGCAGAATTTCTCCAGATCACCGGTCACGCGATCATCAAATCGCGCGCCGATGGCAATCAGCACATCACAATGATGCATGGCCATGTTGGCCTCATAGGTGCCGTGCATGCCCAGCATGCCGATAAATTGTTTGTCCGTCGCCGGGTAGCCGCCCAGCCCCATCAGGGTATTGGTAATCGGATAACCCAGATAACGGGTAAATTCGATCAGTTCTTCACTGGCCTCTGACAAGATGACGCCGCCACCGGAGTAAATCATCGGTTTGTTCGCCGACAGAATCAGTTCCGCTGCACGTCTGATCTGGCCCGGGTGGCCCTTGACCACCGGCCGGTAGGAACGCATGTCGACAGTTTCCGGATATTCATATTCGCAACTGTCCGCCGTGACATCCTTGGGGATATCCACCAGCACCGGCCCCGGCCGCCCACTCATGGCGACATAAAAGGCTTTCTTGATGGTGGAAGCGAGTTCTTTCACATCCTTGACCAGGAAATTGTGTTTGACGCACGGCCGGGTAATACCCACTGCATCCACTTCCTGGAAGGCATCGTTGCCAATCAGCTTGGTCGGCACCTGACCGCTGAAAACCACCAGGGGAATGGAATCCATATAAGCGGTTGCGATACCGGTAACGGTATTGGTCACACCCGGGCCGGAAGTTACCAGCACCACACCCGGTTTACCGGTAGCACGCGCATAACCATCTGCGGCATGGGCGGCGCCCTGTTCATGCCGGACCAGGATATGTTCAATATCCGTCTGTTTGTATAGCTCGTCGTAAATATGCAACACCGCCCCGCCCGGGTAACCGAACAGGTGCTTGACCCCCTCGTCTTTCAGGGAGCGGATGAATATTTCTGCGCCGCGCAGGATTTCCTTGGATTTACCCACAGTGTGACCCGTATGTTTTAATCAATGTTGATCGAAGCCGGATGTAAGCCGTGAGAAATTACTGGCAATCGCTTTACAGGTCAAGCCGAGTCTTGATAAATCCATAAATTTACGGGAATTAAACCGGTATTTCTGACATTCTGCATCTGCCGGGAATTGCGTTAACATACCCAACCTTTGAGACTTCCGGCTAAAGATCAAATTAATATTCCTTCCCCCTTGAGGGGGAAGGCCAGGATGGGAGTGAGATCTCAGGCTTTTCACCCCCACCCAATCCCTCCCCCATCAAGGGGAGGGTTAAATTTTTTAATGAAATTTTTGCAAGGAGCGGCTTTAAAATACAACCTGGAATTTATAAATGCGATTATCCCGATACCTGCTTGCCACCCTGCGCGAAGCCCCGGCCGATGCCGAGGTCATTTCCCACCGCTTGATGCTTCGTGCCGGCATGATCCGGCAACTGGCTGCCGGTATCTATACCTGGCTGCCCCTGGGATTGCGGGTATTACGCAAGGTGGAAGCCATCGTCCGGGAAGAAATGGACCGTTCCGGGGCGCAGGAAGTGTTAATGTCCGGGGTGCTACCGGCCGAACTCTGGCAGGAATCGGGCCGTTGGGACCAATACGGGCCGGAGTTATTACGGCTCAAGGACCGGCATGACCGGGATTTCTGCCTCGGTCCGACTCATGAAGAGATCATTACCGATCTGGTACGCCGCGAGATCCGCAGCTATAAACAACTGCCGGCCAATTTCTACCAGATCCAGACCAAATTCCGCGATGAAATCCGGCCCCGCTTCGGTATCATGCGCGCCCGCGAATTCCTGATGAAAGACGCCTATTCCTTTCACCTGACCGAGGCATGCCTGCAAAAAACATATGACCGGATGTATGCTACCTATAGTCGCATCTTTGACCGGCTGGGTTTGAAATACCGGGCCGTGCTGGCCGATACCGGCAACATCGGCGGCAGCACCTCGCATGAATTCCATGTACTGGCCGATTCCGGTGAAGACACGATTGTTTATACCGAAAACGGCAAATACGCCGCCAACATTGAAATGACACCGGCGCCGGATGAAGACCTGACTCGTCTGGCACCACAACAGCAATTGCGGGCCGTTGCCACACCGGACCAACATACCATCGAAGAAGTCAGCCAGTTTCTTAAAGTGCCTGTCGAACGCTGCCTCAAGACACTCATTGTTAATGGCAGCAATGATGATCTGGTGGCACTGGTGCTGCGTGGCGACCACGAACTCAACCGGATCAA
>MGYU01000032.1 GCA_001801885.1 Gammaproteobacteria bacterium RIFCSPLOWO2_12_47_11 | reverse complement strand
ATAAATATCAATACTGCCCTTAACTATAATGCGGTACTCGCTGTATTGAATAATAACATGGATAAACTGGCCGCACTGGAAACAATGAATGCCATGAGTGTGGTGCGGGCACCGGTGACAAAAGCTGATACGGGAGAGCACGGGCAGAATGAGTTTCTGAACCAGCAGTTTCATAACTGGATGCCGGGGAATTATCTCGGGGAACTCGCCGCGCCGGATCCGGACATGATACCGGGCGGTAAATGGTATTTTGACAGAGTTGATAACTTGCTGGTTTACAGGGTGAATAATCCTGAATACTTTTACAGTGAACTGGAGGGTGCGCCGCGGATCAGATTTCGAGTTCGTGTCGTATATGAGGACGTGAATATTGATGGTAAATACGATCCGGCCATAGACAAATTCAGGACAGTGAAGCTGGAAAGCGCGGAACATTTTGAATGGCGGTTTTAATACTGAAGGGAACCTTGAATAATCTGTTATTTCGATCGCAGTAAGAAATGACAGCAGTTGTTTGATTGGGGTTTCAGATGATTACTGGAATATTATTACATATATGAATTCATCAAATTACCTGTGGGAATGGCTCATCGCCAGTCTGTTCTGGCTGGGTGTGATCGTGGTGATTATCGGGATAGTATTCACCTTGGCGCCGCAATGGGCCTCAGCAACCGGCAATAAACTTAATCACTGGATCAGTACCAAGCCGTTTTTTGACGCACTGGACAATCCACGTTACCAGGAGCGCTGGATATACCGGCACCATCGTCTCTCGGGCGTGATTATAATCTCCGCCGTGTGTTATGTGTTATTTACCTTTGTGTTTGTTACAGGCATAGAGAGTGCTGTAGTAAGGTTAGTGGGTCTTGCCGGGTCGGATTTTACCCGATGGCTGTATGAACAGTTGTTTTACATTTTTCTGGGTGCCAGTGTTCTGGCGCTGATCTTTGGCTGCATTATGTTGATACGTCCCAGCCTGCTGAAAAATCTTGAAGCAAAATCCAACCGCTGGATCGGGACGAGCGAGAAACTGGATATCCTTGACAGCAGGATTGGCACGGACAGGTTCGTGGGCAATCCACGTTTGTTTGGATTATTCGTCATCCTGGGGGGTCTGTATATGATGGCGAGCACCGGAATATTGTTGCTTTAGGGAGACAATATGATAGCAATAACTGCAAATAAGCTGCCGGTGATGTCTTATACAGTCGCAAAACAGGCGCCAGGCACCGGATATCAAGCTTGATTATGTGAATTGATTCACAATTCAGGGAGATTCATGCCATAGTGATAGACTCGGGACAGGATATTGCAGATTATGAATTATAGAGTCCCGGATGGCTAGACAGAACAATGTCAGGTTCTATTTCGCCTGTACGGATAACAGGTGTTAGATGTGGAAACACAGCGGGGGATACGGAGCTTCCCACAACCAGCCTGCTGCGGCAGGCGGGTACTGTGTTTTATTAAACTAACGGGCTGCGGCCCATAACAATGTGGAGTAAATGATAATGAAACGTCAACATATCAAATATCAACAGACGGGTTTTACCTTAATCGAACTGGTGGTCGTCATCGTGATCCTGGGCATCCTTGCTGCAACGGCGGTGCCGAGATTTGCGAATCTTTCAGCCCAGGCCAATGCGGCAGCCGCCCAGGGGGTGCTTGGGGCCATCTATTCTTCAGCGGCGATCCTGGTGGCTGAGAATTTAGGAGTCGCAGGGACCTTCGCCTCTATTATTGAAAACGTGGAATGTGCCAGGGGAAGCAACAGCATATTAGTGGGAGTAGGAGGATCTGGTACCACCCAATGTGATGCTGTTGCTACCGATCTGTGTAATCTCTCGGGGTTTTCTACGATAACAGTTGAATATAATACTCAGTCAGCATCCGGCACAATTTCCGGCGGTCTGTGCAGCGGCTAGTTAACATGCAGTTGTTTATGAAGAGGGTCCACGGACCCTCTTTTTTTATCCGCTGGATGAAAAAAATTGCATGCTTTTTTTTATAGATGCAATAATGCAGGATAAATATTTACCGGTTTTTTTCTTGATCTATATTCAGAAACTTCCGGATGTAATACCTTAAATCCGGAAATAATTGTTGCAGTTGATGATCAACAGGAATGGCATGAACAGAACAGCAGCATCAATGACAGGATTTACCCTGTTTGAACTGATCGTGGTCATGGTGTTAATCGGCATACTGGGGGTATTTGTCGCACCCCGTCTGAACCTGACTACATTCCGCGAAACCGGTTTTTATCAGCAGGCCTTTTCGGCGATCCGTTATGCCCAGAAGCAGGCCGTTGCTTCCGGATGTACTGTGAACGTGACGATAAATACCACCCAGTGTCTGCTGACCTGGGCAGGTGTGCCTGCACCGCCGGATTGTCCGGTGAATGGGACAAATATTACCAACCCCGCCAGTGGCATGAACAACTTCTGCGCTGACAGTACTGCAGCAGGCAGTCCGAGTGCCTCTTTTTCCTTTGATCACATCGGCCGTCCCAGTGCTGCGCAAACGATCACATTCGGCAGCAGGACTATCCTGGTAGAAGCCGAAACCGGCTATGTGCACGCGCCATGAATAAACCTCACCGGAAATCCTGTGGTTTTACCCTGATCGAACTCGTTCTGGCCATAGTCATTCTGAGTATCGGTGTAACGGCCTTTGTCGCATTGATTAACCAGACGGTCAGGCACAGCGCCGATCCAATGGTAAATTCCCAGGCCAACGCCATTGCCCAGGCCTACCTGGAAGAAATCATGCTGAGCAATTTTTGTGATCCGGATTTGACGAGTGATTGTCCCACCGATTGTGCAGCAGCTTGTAACGTCTGTACGGCCTTCAGTAGTCAGGTGGGAGAGACACGCGCGACCTTTGATGATGTGTGTGATTATAATTCTTTACCGGATAATATTGTACGTAACCGGTTTGGTACCCAGATCACGCCACTGAATGATTATACCGTTACCGTGCAGGTAGATGACAGCGGCATAACGCTCTATGGACTTTCATCTAACAATGGCCAGGTGGTACGTATTGATGTAAATGTTACGCACGCCAATGGCGCCGATGTTTCAATCAGTGGTTACAAGACAAATTTCTGATGAAAACAGCCGTGAACAAGTCTGCGGGTTTTACCTTGATCGAACTGGTGATCGTGATACTGATTCTGGGTATCTTGTCATTTGTCCTGGTCAATATCCTGCGTGGCCCGATGCAGGCCCATCTGGATGTGGAGCGGCGTGCGAGACTGGTGGACATTGCCGAGACCGCGTTGCAACGTATGACGCGTGAAATCCGCCTGGCACTCCCGAACAGTGTTCGTATCAGTGGTACATTGGCCATAGAATTCCTGCGTACACGTGATGGTGGCCGTTATCGTGACAAGGGAGCAAACCGGCTTAAATTCAATAAACAGTCAGACACTTTCGAGTTTCTGGGCCCGTTGAATAATTTTGCCGGTATCGTGACCGGTGGTGCCAGCCAGGCAGCGTGTATGATAGCGCCGAGAACAGCGGATTGTATGGTGGTTTACAATACCGGCCAGCCGGGGGCCAATGCCTATGCGGGTGAGAATATTGCGGCTATTACCGCAAAAAATCTTGGCGCTTCAACGTTAAGTTTTAATCTCAGTCCGGTCACCAATTTTCCAAATCAGTCGCCCAGCCAACGGTTCCAGGTTGTGGATACGCCGGTCAGTTTTGTCTGTTCCGGCGCCAGTATTACACGTTATGCTGATTATTCGATCACGGCGGCTCAATCGGTATCTCCCGGCGGCAGTGCGAATCTTCTGGTCGACCAGGTCTCCGATTGTTTTATGACCTATGATCCGGGCAGTGCCACACGTTCGGCCCTGGTCACTATCCGGATGACGCTGCTGGACACGAGTCTCGGTCAAAGCGTTACCCTGTTGCAACAGGCACACGTCCCCAACCAGCCATGACTACGGGCATGAACAAACAAGGTGGTTTCAGTGCGATAATTGCTGTCGTGCTGATTGTCCTGTTCTCCCTGATTGGGGCATACATGGCCACCCTGTCTTCAGTTTCGGCTGTGACCACGGCTTCTTCCGGGGCCGCTATCCAGGCCTGGTTTGCGGCCACGAGTGGTATGCAATGGGCCGTCCATCGGGCGCTTAATCTTGTGAGTTGTGGCGGTGTCGATGGACAGACCATTAATTTTACCGGTGGCGGCCTGAGTGGTTTCCAGGCCCAGATTGGTTGTGTGGCAACCAGTGTTACGGAAGCACCGGTAACATACAATATCTACAATATATCAGTCAGTGCATCCAGGGGCAGTGTTGGTGATGCAGGATATGCCTCGCGCACTATCGTGGCTACAGCAACTGACAGAACTGCACCTTAGGATGCGGCGAAGTTATGCTGCCGCCATGCTTCATACAGTATGACCGATACCGCGTTGGAGAGGTTCAGGCTGCGGCTGTATGCCTGCATGGGTATGCGCAGCACCTGATCGGGGGGTAATGATTCCAGGAAACTGGCGGGCAGTCCGCGTGTTTCCGGGCCAAAGATGAAAGTATCTCCTTTTTCGAAGCGGCAATTACTGTAGATATTTTTGCCTTTGGTTGAAATAGCAAAATTCTTTCCAGGTCCGGTTTTCTCCAGACAGGATTCAATATCCGGGTAATGGTATAGTTTTGCCCACTCGGCATAATCCAGTCCGGCCCGCCGCAGTTGTTTGTCATCCAGATCAAAACCCAGCGGATGGACAAGGTGCAGGATTGCGCCGGTATTTGCGCACAGGCGTATAATGTTGCCGGTATTAGGCGGGATCTCCGGCTGGTAAAGGACAATATTGAACATTCATTTAATGATTGGATAAATTGCACGTAGCGTAGAACAATGCCGAAGAATGATAAAGAAAAAGTAAACAGGAAACTGGCAATTAATTTCTGTGGTTTGGATTTTAATACACCACTGGTTTTGTTATCAGGCTGTGTCGGCTTTGGTGAAGAATATACGCGCATCAAGGGGTTTTCCAACACGGATGTAGGCGCAATATGCCTCAAGGGAACAACACTGGCACCACGGCTGGGCAACCCGCCGCACCGGATTGCCGAGACCTATATGGGGATGCTGAATTCCATCGGTCTGCAAAATCCAGGTGCGCGTAAAGTGGTTGATGAATATCTTCCTATGCTTGATTTTTCCGAAACGCGGTTTATTGCAAACATATCCGGTTCAACAATTGATGAATATTATGAGGTGACCCGTATCTTTGATGATTCGCCAATAGATGCGATGGAAATCAATATTTCCTGTCCTAACGTCAAGGAGGGCGGTGTTGAATTCGGGAATAATCCTGATATGTCGGCCAGGGTCGTGGAGGCCTGCCGTAAAGCCACCAGGAAACCATTAATTACCAAGCTTTCTCCCAATCAAACAGACATTGCTGAAAATGCCTGCCGTTGTATTGAAGCGGGGACTGATGCCCTGGCCGTTATTAATACCATCGTCGGAATGGCAATCGATATTAAAGAACGCCGGCCGGTCATAGGCAACAACCAGGGCGGACTCTCCGGGCCTGCCATCAAGCCCATTGCATTACTGAAAGTCCATCAGGTCTATCAGGTGAGCAAGAAGAACAATATTCCGATCATAGGGCAGGGCGGGATCACCAATACCCATGACGCCCTGGAATTCCTGATTGCCGGTGCCGCGGCAGTGGGTGTAGGCACGGCGTTGTTTTATGAGCCTTTGTTATGCAAGAAACTTAACAAGGAACTTATTGAATATCTTGATGAAAATAATATTAACAACATCGCTGATTTGACCGGCACTCTGGTATTGAATGATTAGAAAATATTAATATTTATTATCAACGTTTCACGTTTAATGCAGCCATACTGAATTTCTGGAATAAATGATTTTTATTTTCCAGTCCTGTGACATAAATTTCTTGCAGGGTTTCACGATTCACCTCTGAGCCTGTGCAAGTGTTAATCATGTCCCTGTATCTGGTGAGATCAATGGGTTTCAGTTTTTCATCTTTCGCTGCAGTTAATAATTTTGTGATCAATGGTTCCGGTATACTCTTATCGGGTTCATGTCTGCAGTGCATGAATGCCTCCGTAAAAATATGGGTTGATTCTTCAGGGGCCAGGGCTTGCGCATATTGAGCGGCCTTGTAAGCATCTTCAAAATTGCCTCTATTTGAAAGGAATAATGCGGCCTCTTCCCATGCCCAGGAAAAACCGGGCTGTTTTTCGAGCATATTGATTACAAAACTTTTATCACTCATCCATGCCTGTGCCCGTTCATAGGTCAAAACCAGAGGCAGGACAAGTATGCAGGAGAACAGTAATGCTTTTTTATGGCTGTCTGTTCTGGCATAAATTATTTTTAAAAAATAAAAAGACAGGATTAACACTACACCATAACCTGGCAGATAATTTCTGTGTTCATACATCAAAATTAACGGGATTGTCGTGGATTCGATCAGATGTCCTGTAAAAAACCAGGCCAGGCCGAAACCAAGAACCAGAAATTTTCTTTTGATAATGGATACCATGCTTATAACCAGTAATGACATTATGAAAAATATTGAAATTAATGTGGTTGGCGGAGTGAACAACCCGGAGGACAGTTCGAAGTCAACATGATAAAGACTCAAAGGCATCGGGTTCAGCAATGACAACCATCCAATATAGTGTATGAGTACCCGCGCCTGGGTCAGCAATCTTTGTTCAGGCGTGAAATAGTGGGGCGGTATGATTTCCCCCATCTGGGTAATGTATTTAAATGCCAGATATGAAACTATAAACAGCACAGGCAGATATAATGATAGCTGATGGATTATCTTGATAAATTTTCCGGTTTCCCTGTGTGCGTGAAACCTGAATACCGAAAGTTCAACCAACAGGGCAAAAACAGGTAACAAGGCACCGTTCTCCTTGGATAAGAATGCCAGTGCTGTAAACAGGACAAGTGATGTGATTAATAACGGGTAATGGCGATTATATTTAACCGTATGTTCTCTCAGTTTTATGTATGTAATCAGGCCATAGACTATAAAAAACGCGCTCAGCAAGGTCATGCGTTGTACTGAATACAGGACCGTGGATACGTGCAACGGATGTAACAACCAGAATGTAGTGACAAATAATGAGACAGGCTGGATTAATTCATTTTCCCTGGAAGCACCGGTGATTAGACGTGTCAGTAATAGCCTGGTCAGGATGAATATGCCGATACCTGTAATAATATGAATAAGAATGTTCGTTATTTTTACAAAATATGGATCTTTATTACCGGCCAGTGTGTAATTGATGGTGAAACTCAACATCGAAAGCGGCCGGCCAAACAGACTGGATGAGGATGAAAATACGGCCTCTTTAATGGTTTGAAATGAAATCTCTGTCAGGAGTATCTTGTCGTTATTGACAAGGTTGGGATAATCATCAGACAGATAGGGACCGCTGGCAGCAGGAAGATATATATAAAATGTGACTACAAGGACAGCAAAAAGAAGGTATAAATATTTTGAGGGCATATAGCAGCATTCAGTAAGTAATATTTTATATACAGGGGCGTAATTTTCCACTTTGTGCATTGAGCACAGGAGGAATGCATTATTTTGCAGTATTTCCCTGCTCTTTACTCTTCAATCTCTTCAAAAATACTTTCATCTCTTTTGCTGCCTGGATGTCGCCTTTTTTTTCTGCAACAGCAATTCCCTTTTCATAGGCCTTGATGGCTTCATTGAACTGGCTGTTGCCAGCAAGTGCCTTGCCATAAAGTTTCCATGCTGCTGAGTAACCAGGGTCAAGTTCGATGGCACGATCCAGATGTTTTATGGCCTCGGTAAATTTTTTGGCCCGGGCATATTCATTGCCCAGACTATAGCGGATCAGGGCGTTGTCCTGACCCCGTCTGAGTAAGGTCTCCAGGTTTTTGATGATATCCATCATATCAACGAAAAAGTTAACGGCGCTGCCCGATGAGCATGGCCTCGTTTCTGAATCCCTGCTGAGTGTTGCCTATCATGCCTTCCTCATGGTAGAGAACGATATGCAGATTGTGGCAGAGATGCAATAATTCATTTTCAGCCAGACGGTATTTATTATTGTGCGGGCCGGTATCATTGTTGCGATCCCGGATAAAGGTTTGATAAAAAAGCAGGCCATTTCTCCGGAGGGCATTGATAATTTTTGGTATCAATTCTCTCTCCAGAAAATAACTTACCACGATAATATCAAAACTGTCTGCAGAGGGAGGATCTGCTGTTACATCACAGATGCGTGTTTCGAGCGTTAGGTGAAGATCGTTCGCCCGGGTGTGCAGGCTGGCTATGGCCTCTTTAGAAATATCCCAGGCATGTACATCCAGTCCTTTTCCGGCAAGAAACAGTGCGTTTGCCCCTCCACCGCAGGCAAGCTCCAGTGCAGTACCGCTGACCGGCAATAGATAAGCAAATTCCCGTAATACCTTTGCAGGCTCATCGCGCGTATGTCCACCTGCTGCATAAATGGCGTTCCATTTTTCAGCATCAGTATCTGGCATGATTTATTTACGCCAGAAAGCAGGTGTAAAAAGAACCAGCAACGTGAATATTTCAAGCCGGCCTAACAACATGGCAAAACAGAGCAACCATTTGGCTGCATTATTTATTTCACCATAGTGATCGCTAACTGCCCCCAGTCCCGGCCCCAGATTATTCATACATGCGGCCATGGCTGAAAAAGCTGTGACCTGGTCGAGCCCAGTGACCATTAACAGTAACATTAATAATGCAAACACGCTGATATAGGCAGCAAAAAATCCCCAGACTGCATTTATGACACGTTCCGGAACAGGCCTGTTGTTGATCTTGATTGTGAAGATAGCATTCGGATGGATGAGCCGGCGTATTTCACGAAGTCCCTGCCTGAAAAGAAGTAATACCCGGACTACTTTGATGCCACCACCTGTGGAAACAGCACAGGCACCGACAAAACTGGAGAATAATAACAATACCGGGAGAAAATCCGGCCATACCTGATACCGCGCAGTTGTAAACCCTGTTGTAGTGGCAATGGAGACAGCCTGGAATATTCCTTCAGAAATGGCGGGTGTTACACCAGGGTAATTTCCTTTAATAATCAGGTAGACACAACAAACAATGCTGACGGCAAAAAGAAATGTTAAATAGGCCTTGAATTCGGAGTCATTGGTGTATGGTTTAAGACTGGTATTTTGCCAGGCAAGAAAATGCAACGTGAAATTAATCCCTGATAACACCATGAAGATCACAGCAATCGCTTCTATGGCGCGGTTATCAAAAAACCCGATGCTCTGATCATGTGTGGAAAAACCACCGATCGCGATAGTAGAGAAACTGTGAGTGATCGCATCAAACAGGGACATGCCTGCCAACCAGTACAGCAGCGCACAAGCCACTGTCATGGACAGATAGATATACCATAATGCCTTTGCCGTTTCCGTGATCCGCGGTGTCATCTTTGCGTCTTTCAGAGGCCCCGGGGTCTCTGCCTTGTAGAGTTGCATGCCGCCGATCCCCAGCAATGGCAGTATGGCTACGGCAAGAACAATTATTCCCATACCACCGAGCCATTGCAGTTCATGCCGGTAAAACAATATTGATTTTGGCAGATAATCTATACCGGTTATCACAGTGGCCCCGGTCGTGGTCAGTCCGGACATGGATTCGAACACGGCATCAGCAATTGACAGGTGTGGTTGTTCAGAGAGGATGAGAGGTATGGCCCCGGTGACCCCCAATCCCGCCCAGAACAACACAACAATAAAAAAACCATCCCACAGGCGTAAATCGGTGCGGATATTTCTGACCGGAAGCCACAGGAGTAATCCCGTGATCAGGATGATGCAGAAGGATATGAGAAAAGCATGGAGAGAAGTTTCATTCAGCCACAATGCAATAAGCAGCGGCGGCAACTGGGTCAGACTGAACAGTGAGAGTAGTATGCCAAGTATCCGCTGGATTACGGTAAATTGCATAAGTTATATCAAGGGTATTAAAGGAAAGTGATGCCAACCTGAAATAATTTTTCCACTTCATGCACCTGTTTCTTGTCTGCCACCAGCAGGATCACGTGATCGTCCGCTTCAATTACAGTGTCATGGTGGGCGATAATTACTTCCTCTCCACGCACTATGGCGCCAATACTGGTATCAGGCGGCAGCTTGATCTCATCTATTTTTCGACCGACAACCTTGGATGAAGTTGAATCCCCGTGAGCAATCGCCTCGATGGCCTCTGCTGCGCCACGGCGCAGGGAATGTACTACTACAACATCACCTTTCCTGATGTGTGCCAGCAGACTGCCGATGGTGGCCTGCTGTGGAGAGATGGCGATATCGATCACATTACTCTGCACAAGATCGACAAAGGCAGCACGGTTGATCAATGCCATAACCTTGCGTGCACCAAGACGCTTCGCCAGCATGGAAGAGATGATGTTCGCCACGTCAGCATTGGTCAGGGCACAAAACACATCAGTATTTTCTATATTTTCTTCCAGGAGCAATTCTTCATCGGCAACATCACCTTGTATAACAATTGTTTTCTTGAGTAGTTCGGATACTTCCTGGGCGCGATGACTGTTCAACTCTATGAGTTTTACCTGATAACGGTCCTCAAGCAACTGGGCCAGGCGCATACCGATATTACCGCCGCCCGCAATAATGATGCGCTTTGCAGCCTTCTCTGTACTGCGTATGGTTTTGAGTAATGTACGAATATGTTTTGGTGCGCCGATAAAAAACACTTCATCGTTTGGTTCTATTTCTGTATTGCCGTCAGGGATAATCGATCTGCCGGCACGGAATATAGCGACAATACGAATTTCAATTTCAGGTAATTTACTGCAAATATCACACACTAACTTCCCTGCCAGAGGCCCATAGTAATGGGCTGAGACAGCAACCATTTGTGCCATGTCATTCGCAAAGTCCAGTACTTGCAATGCGCCGGGAAAACTGATAAGCCTTTCAATATATTCAGTAACCACCTGTTCCGGGCTGATTAGCACATCTATCGGCAGTGCCTCCTGGGCAAACAGGGCAGGGTGTTTGAGATATTCATTATTACGGACACGGGCGATCTTGGTGGGTGTATGAAAGAGCGTATAGGCGACCTGACAGGCAATCATATTGGTTTCATCGCTGTTGGTAACAGCGATAATCATATCGGCATCCTTTGCCCCTGCATTTGCCAGCACGGATGGATGGGATGCCACTCCAACTATGGTGCGCAAATCATGGCGCTCACTCAAATACTGCAAACAATCGGGATTTGTGTCGATTACGGTGATATCGTTTGCTTCGCTGACCAGATTTGCAGCCACCGATGATCCAACCTGTCCTGCGCCGAGGATAATAATTTTCATAATACGGCTGTCCGGAAAAGAATGATCATGTGTCCTGAACTATTCATGAAAGATTACAGGTCTGGAAAAATCAGTCAGGTTTGATTTCGATGCCAAGTGATTTTAATTTTCTGTACAAATGTGTGCGCTCCATGCCTATATCGCTGGCGACCCTGCTGACGCTGCCATTTGCACGCTCAAGTTTATATTGTAAATAGGCTTTTTCAAACTGTTCGCGGGCCTGGCGTAATGGCAGTTCGAAATTCGCGTTAAATTCCTTGTCATGTGTCTGATTTTGCTGTTTGCCCAGTGCTATTTCGATTTCGTCTATATCAATGTTCTTCCCGGTACCAAGGATCAACAGCCTTTGTACAAGATTTTTCAATTCCCGTATATTTCCAGTCCAGGTATAGTTACGCAAGTAATTATGTGCGGCAACATTAAACTGTCTACGCGGCAGGCCCTGTTGCTGAACAAAATATTCAATGAAAAAATCAAGCAGTTCCGGAATGTCCTCATGATGCTCACGCAAAGGCGGTATTTTCAAAGGCAATACATTCAACTGGTAATAAAGATCATCCCTGAATTTCCCCGCCTGTACCAGTTCTTCCAGATTCTGGCTGGTGGCCGCAATAAACCTGACATTGATGCTGTGTGTTTCCGCACCGCCCACCCGGGTGAATAACTGATTTTCGATGGTATTTTGAAGTCTGGCCTGCAATGTGAGGTCCATATCAGCAATATCCTTGAGGAACAATGTTCCGCCATCAGCCATTTCTATCAGTCCCTTGCGTATGATGCCATGCTCTTCACTGCCGTATAATGTTGAAATGGCATTATCTGGTGATAATGCAGACACGCTGACAGAGATAAAGGGGGCATCAGATAGATTACCCTGCCTGTGTAATACACGCGCAAAGATCTCTTTTTCCGATCCGGATTCGCCGATAATCAATACGGGTGTGTTGTGATTTGCGATGCGGGCAATTTGTTCATGTAGTTGCTGCATGACCCTGCTTTTCCCCGAAGGCAGGTCTACATAACGGGATTGAGTACGCAGCCGCTCGTTTTCCTGTTGTAGAGAAATATTTTCGAGGGCGTGGTTGACTGTCAGGATTAGTTTGGCGAGAGAGAGGGGTTTTTCTATAAAATCGTAAGCACCAACCTTGGTAGCCTCCACGGCCGTTTCAACATTTCCATGCCCTGACATCATGATCACAGGTATATCAAGTGCCTTTGTTTCTTTCCATTCCTTCAACAGTGATATGCCATCGGTGCCTGGCATCCAGATATCGAGTAAAACCAGATCGGGGCTGAAGGTTTTGCGTAAATGTCTGGCCTGTTCGGCATCTTCTGCGATATCAACCGTAAACCCTTCGTCTTCGAGGATTTCCTTGACGATGCTGCGTATATCTGGCTCATCATCAACGACCAGTATCTTGCCGTTAATCATATAGCCTTCCGGTTTACAGACCCATTTTCGCTTTTTTGGTCATAGAGTTCATTGACAGGCAATCGCACAATCGCACAGGCACCGGCGCTTGGGGAGTTGTTGACGAGCATCACCAGACCCTTGTGTTCCTCCACAATCTTTTTAACTATGGCAAGACCCAGTCCTGAACCCTTGGTTTTGGTGGTAGCGTAGGGATCAAACATACTATCCATTATATCCTCAGTAATCCCCATGCCAGAATCCTTTATTTTTATTTCCACATATTTCTGGTCATTTTCAATAATGCAGTCGGAGCTGATTTCCAGTCTGAATACCTTGCACCGATCACAGGCATCAAAGGCATTTTTCAGCAGATTATTGAAAACTTGTCTCAGTCTGCCTTTATTTGCGGCTATTAATGGAATATTGCCGGACAAACTGATAATGATTTCAGCATTGCTATTAAGATTGGCGTAAAGGTCAATGACCTCTTTCAACAGTTCGTTGATATCTGTCATTTGCAGATTGATCTCCGGTGTACTGGAAAAATCGGTAAATGAATTTACCATATCCTTCATGGTTTCAACCTGCTGGATGATGGTATTGGTCAGCCGGTCAAAAGTGTCCGTATCATCTGCACGCATCCCCTGCAAATATTTATGCCGCAACCGCTCCGTGGCAAGTTGAATGGGGGTCAACGGGTTTTTAATTTCATGGGCCAGACGTCTGGCCATCTCGCTCCAGGCTGCATTCCGCTGGCCCTGAATCAATGCAGTAATATCATCAATGACTATAACGTGACCATGCTGCATATTATGTGTTCCGGGCAAAGTTGTCCCGCTGCACATGAGAATTATACGGCCACTGCTGTTGGTAATTGCAATTTGTTCCCGCCAGTTATTTTGTGTGGAAGATAAATGTGACTCTATACCTGCCTTGAATTGATTGAATGACGGATATTTTTTTGCAATCTCTTCCATCGATTGATCAGTGTGTGCTGCGATTGGAATGCCGAGTATCAGTTCAGCACACCTGTTGTAGGTGCGCACTCTTTTGTCCTGATCCAGTACCAGTACCCCGGATGAAAGTGTTCCCAATACAGCTTCAAGGTAAGATTGCTGGGTTTCAGCCTCGTACTGGCTGCGGCTCGCCGCATCCTGGGCCTGTGCAATCTTGCGGGTCATTTCATTAAAGGAGGCAACCAGAAAACCCAGTTCGTCATTACCTGGTACGGGGATCTGTGTCGTATAATTTCCCTGAGCAACGTCCTCGGTACCCCTGGCCAGGTTAGTTACCGGTTCTGCCAGCCTTCTGGCAGTGTAGAATGCGGCCCAGACAGTGCTGAAAATACTGAACAACAGCACCAGAGTAAGGATAATCACAAAGCTTTTCTTCAGTTGTTCACGCAAATAGGACAGTTCTTTATACTTTATAAATGAGTCCTGCACACTTTCCGCCAGTTGATTGATCCGCTCAGACACAGGGTACAATGCCTGGATTATTCTGGCACCACTCTCCATACCAAAGGAGGGTATATTGACTACAACGCGAATATGCAGGCCGCCATTTCGTATTGTGTCCAGTGCGGTATAATTGTTTCCCTGCTGCAATTGCAGCAGTATGGTTTCACTGGGACGATCCGGTACCAGGTGGAATGGATCGTCTGCACTGGATGATATAATTGTTCCCTGGCGTGTCAGCAATGTAAGCTCCTTGGCTCCGCTTTTCGTCCGCATATCATCAATTTCAAAAGGGATTGCTGCATCCGTGATATCGGATAATTCATCCGCCATTTGTCTGGTTCTACGCAACAGATCGCGCATGCGTATATCGAGTGATTGACGGCTCAAATCAAGAGAATCATTAAGAGCCTGCTCAACACGCAGATCAAACCAGTTATCTATGCCGCGGATAAGAAAATCCAGAGAAAAATAATATACAACCAGCACCGGTGTTACGGAAAGCATGGTGAACATTGACACCATCCGTATGGTCATTCTGGCACCGGGGATCCGGTTGCGTAGTTGCTTGATGAGGCGCTTGAGATTCAGCGCGATAAGAACGATTAGTACCAGCAAACCCAGCGTGTTGAAAATCAGAAGTCCCAGATAGAGATCTCTGAAATGGCTGGAATCCTGCAGTGCATTGCTCATCATTATCAGGGAACTGAGCATGAGGATGAACAGAATCACACCTGTAATAAAGATCAACTGGCCACTTTTTCTCATTCTTTAATCATCCAGATTTGCCAAGGGCTGGAAAGACGCCATTCGCTGGAAATATAGGCCAATGGTCTTAAAGGCGCAGGCAAGGCCTCAATGTTCAGGTGAGTTTTAACCTGTGCATAGAAAATCCCGCCGGTCCCCAGTGTTGCTGTATCTATCAGAGGAAAATTTTTTATCTTGCCGATGTATACCAGTACATCTTCAAGTTTCTGGAATTGTTTCAGGTCTCCATTATCGAGTCTGGTAACGAGATAATCGCCACTGAGGGGCTGATGCTCCAACCTGTATGTGATTGTCCTCGAGATCAGGGTTTGGTCCCACATCCAGGGACGGCGCTTTTTTATACGAAATTCAATATCAAATTCCAGTGGGATACCATGCTCCAGGGCATTGCGGTTTTCTTTGCCAAGCTGGTATGAAATATTAGCATTAACGCTATACATATCTTCGATTATCACACCATCAGCACTTTCTATTTTAATGCTGTTTGTGCCGGCAATACTGCTGTGGGTAAACAGAAAGATCAAGACTAATACATATGTATGTATAAATCCCCGGCCGGTTGTTATGTCGTTATGTTTTTTGCACACATGCATAATAAAAGCCATCCATATTATTCTGTCCGGGCAAGGTCTGACGTCCATGGTGTGTGTTTATTCCCCAATCAGCATCGATTATTATGCTTCTGGCATCTGAATGTTTGTTTAAAAATTCTCTGATCCGCTGATCATTCTCAGAGTCCAGGATTGAACAAGTCACATATAAAAGCTTACCGCCAGTTTTCAGTAACGGCCAGAGTGCGGATAATAATTCCCTTTGTACAGTAATCACAGTCTCAATATCTGCCGGCGTGCGCAAGACTTTGATATCAGGATGCCGGCGGATAACACCCGTTGCACTGCACGGTGCATCCAGCAGTATTCGATCAAACTCCACTCCATCCCACCAGGTGGCAGTTTCCCGGACATCCGCATGAATGAGTCTGGCTTTGAGTTGTAACCTGTCCAGTGTTTGTTGTAACCGGCCAAACCGAAACCGGTCAGACTCTATGCCCACGGCCTCGTTTAACCCTGGCTCTGATTCCAGTATGTGTGCAAGTTTACCACCGGGGGCAGCACAAGCATCCAGTACACGTAGATGAGGTTTGAGATCCAGCAGATCCGGTGATAACTGCGCAGCCAGATCCTGCACTGACACATAGCCATTCATAAATTCTGGCAGCTTATTTACATCCACAGGGTTATCCAGCATTATCCCGGCCGGCGTCCAGGGCGGAGCCCGGTGTGCCGTTATACCTGCTTGATTCAACATGGTCATGTAGGTATCGCGTGCGACTTTGCCAGTATTGACCCTGAGGGCCATGGGTGGATAAGAATTATTTGCAGTCACTATTTCCTGCCAGCAATCCGGGTAATCGTTTTTCAGGATATCCAGCAACCACCTCGGGTGTGAATATCGGGCGGACAGATCAGCCTCAACATTCCTAAGTAAGTGTTTACTTTTGCGCTGATAACTTCTCAAAACTGCATTGACCAGGCCCTTCGCCCAGCTTTTGTGCAACTCATTACAAACTTCGACGGTAGCAGATACCACTGCATGGGGTGGGGTACGTAGATATCTGAATTGATATAAACCAATGAGTAATAGTGCCTTGATATCGGTGTCTTTGGCCTTGATATGTTTATTAACCAAAATCCCAAGCAGAAAATCCAGCTGGAAATACCAGCGCATAACGCCATAACAGAGTTCCTGGGCCAGGGCCTGATCTTTTTTATGCACGAGACCTTTGAGATACCCAGGCAGTATTGAGGACAGGGTTTGCCGTTTGTCCAACAGTCTTTGAATGACCAGTGCGGCGATTGCACGTGGCCCTGATTGACTGGACATGGATGGTCTGGGCATGAGCAGAAATATCAGGTGTTTATAATGCTGCCGGCTTGCTGAAAAAATCAGGTCGTCCAGTGAGGAATTCATGGACCGTCATGACCTGTTTACCGGGCGGTTGAATCTTCAACAAACTCAATATCCCATTACCTGTTGCGATATCCACTCCGGTTTTGCCAGAGGTCAGGACAGTGCCGGGTTTTGCATTGGCGGTCCGGTCGACGAGTTGTGCTTCCCAGACTCTGAGCAGCAACCCGTTAATTTCAGTATATGCCACGGGTGCCGGATTAAAGGCCCGTATTTGCCGTTCTAATTTTACAGCAGGCTGAGTCCAGTCGAGCCTGGCATCGGACTTGCTGATTTTATTGGCATACGTTGCCAGAGCAGGATCCTGGGGACGTGAAGTTACCTTGCCCATCACCATCTTTTCCAGTATTTCAATCAGGCATTGTGCTCCCAGGATAGCCAACTTCTCTTGCAGGGAGCCACTGGTTTCCTGGGTTGTAATGGGACAATGTAACTGGGCCAGGATGGGCCCGGTATCGAGACCCTCATCAATTTGCATGATGCTGACCCCGGTCTCGTTATCGCCAGCCTCAATCGCACGCTGTATAGGTGCCGCCCCGCGCCAGCGGGGTAGCAGCGAGGTATGAATATTGATACAGCCTTTACTTGGCCGGTTGAGTATATTTGCGGGCAGCAGCATGCCATAAGCGACAACAATGAGCAGATCCAGCTGAGACAGGGTATTGTCCGGGTCTATCGCTTCCGGCGCCTCCGGTTGTACAACGGTCAGTCCATGTTGTAATGCAAGTTGTTTTACCGGACTGATATTTATTTTACGACCCCGGCCGGCAGGCCGGTCAGGTTGTGTATACACAACATCCAGCAGATAACGGGTTTGTTTGAGCAGACTGTCCAGTACGGTAGCCGCGATGGCTGGAGTACCCGCAAATCCCAGGCGCAGATTAGGTTTTGTCACAGGATCTGTGCTTGCAGTTTGTCCTGTTTTTCCAGTTTTTTGCGCAGCCGCTGGCGTTTAAGGGGGGATAAATAGTCTATGAACAATTTGCCATCGAGGTGATCGATTTCGTGTTGTATACAGACTGCCAGCAGCCCATCGGCATTGACCTCCTTGGCCTCACCGGCAAGGTTCAAATAGCGGAAACTGACCTTTTCTGCACGTTCGACCAGATCGTAATAATCGGGTACAGAGAGACAGCCTTCCTGCATTTGCTCTACTCCTTCAGAACTGATTATTTCCGGATTTATCAGATACATAGGCTCATTTCTCAGTTCTGACAGGTCGATAACAACCACCCGTTTCTGAACATTCACCTGGGTCGCAGCAAGGCCTATACCCCCTTCTTTGTACATGGTTTCCAGCATGTCGCTGGCAAGGGTTTTAATCCTGGCGTCTATGGTTTCAACCGGCCGTGCCTTTTTACGTAAATTGGGGTCTGGAAAGTGCAAAATATCTAATATTGCCATCTTGGGTAACCCATGAACATTAATAACCTACTGATAGTATACAGAAATTATCCGGATCAGCTATAAATAACAAGAACATGGTACTCCAGCAAATATTTTGCTAGACTTTTTCCTAATCTACATTAAGGAATGCACGTAAGGTAATAGACATGCTTAATAAATTCTTGTTTATAGCTATATTTGGTTTAGTGACGACAGCTGTTACAGCAGATACTGTAACAGTCAAACCGGATCACCCGGAAAGTTACACCGTCGTTAAGGGAGATACACTGTGGGACATCACGGGAAGATTTTTAAATGAACCCTGGCTCTGGCCACAGGTATGGGAGGCCAACCCACAGATAGAAAATCCACATTTGATTTATCCGGGGGATGTAGTTTCATTACAATATAAGGACGGCCGGCCTATACTGGCAGTGGGCAGAGGTGATAAATCCGGCCGTTATGAAAAGTTATCACCCACTGTTCGTTCGTATGAAAAAGACACTGCAATTCCTTCTATTCCGATTGATACCATCAAGCAATTCCTGATTCATCCATTGGTTGTCAGTGCTGATGAAATGGACGACTGGCCGTATGTGGTTTCCAGTTATGATGAACATCTGGTATCAGGTTCCGGCAACAAGGTCTATGTGCGTGGCTTACCGGAAGATGCAACAGCGAAACGCTATGCGGTCTATCGTAAAGGCAAGCCATATGTTAATCCGGTTAAAGACAAGGATACCGTTCTGGGTTATGAGGCTTTATATCTGGGTGATGCGGTTATTGAAAAAAATGGTGACCCTGCGTCATTTGTAATTGTCCGCTCTAATCGGGAAGTATTAAGCGGTGATCGGCTGGTGGAAGAATCCGAAGCCGATATCAATTCAAATTTCATTCCCACCCACCCCGGGCGGGATGTGAATGGAAATGTTATCTCGGTGATTGATGGCGTTTCAGAGATCGGTCAATACCAGATTGTGATTCTGGATCTTGGCACGAATGACGGTATGGAAATCGGCAACGTTCTGGGTGTATATAAAAGTGGCAAGATGGTTAAAGATTATGTGGCGACCAAAGCCAGAGAAAAGGAAGAAGACGCCCGGCGGATAGAGTCACCTCCAGGGCAAGACAGTGTGGCTGATGAGGTAGCGACTGATATATTAAATGATATACGCGATGCCAAACGTTGGTTCGACAAAACCGCGCTTGTTAGCTATCTGGGCAAGCCCAATTCGCAACCGGAACAGGTCCAGTTACCGGAAGAGTACTCAGGTGTACTGATGGTGTTCCGCACTTTCGAGAACATCAGCTATGGTCTGATCATGGAAGCAGTCAGTCCAATACATATTTATGATGCAGTAAAGAATCTGTAACTTTCTTGCCGGGGCAGGGAGTGGCAGCGAATTTTATCCGAAAATAATACAGCACCGCATACCGGTGCTGTATTTTTGTTTATAAGTTTAAAAATATAATTTAATAATTCAGGTATTTTTACAAATACCATATATTCAGTATAGGAATTAGTAATTATGGATGATGCCCGTATACCTTGGCTGGTATTACTCAGAACCCCCGCAACAGGGCCTGTTCAGCAAAAGAAGTTACTGGATATTTACAAAACTCCGGTGAATATATTATCAGCGCCATATACTGAACTCATGCACATGGGACTGAAGAAAGAGGTGTTGGAATACTTAACAAAAATACCCGCTGATAAAATCAAAGCTGATATCACCTGGCTGGACCATCCGGATCATCATCTTATTACCTGCCATGACAGCCAATATCCTGCATTACTCAGCGAAATTTCTGATGCTCCAATAGCGCTGTTTGTAAAAGGTAATCCGGAAGTATTGCATACTCCACAAATTGGTATTGTTGGCAGCCGTAATCCTACTGCCGGAGGAAGAAAAACTGCACAGATGTTTGCTGCCCAGTTAGCCGAGTTGGGACTGACCATTACCAGTGGTCTCGCGCTCGGGATAGATTATTGCAGTCATGCCGGAGCTCTTGGTGTGAATGGCAAGACTATAGCTGTTCTGGGCAATGGACCTGACAGGATATATCCCGCACGCCATAAGGAGATTGCCGGAATGATTGCGGTTAACGGGGCCATCGTTTCCGAATTTCCACCAGGTGTCCCACCGCTTGCAAAAAATTTTCCACGCCGGAACCGTATCATCAGCGGATTGAGTCTGGGCGTGCTGTTAATAGAGGCAGCGCCTAAAAGTGGTTCATTGATTACCGCCAGATATGCCATGGAACAGGGACGGGAGGTTTTTGCTGTGCCAGGCTCTATTTATAATCCACTGGCAAAAGGGTGTCACCATTTAATCAAGCAGGGCGCCAAGCTGGTTGAGACAATAGTGGATGTGGTAGAAGAGTTGAACATTGATATTACAATGATTAACAGGCAAGGCGTGGATACAGGACCAGGCTCTGGGAATCCTGCCGGGCTTGATGTTGATCAACAAAGATTACTCGAACATATATCATTCGATCCGGTCACAGTCGATAAATTAATTGAGCTTAGCGGATTGACGGCTGATGCTGTTTCCTCCATGCTTTTAGTTCTGGAAGTCCAGGGGATCGTCTCATCATCCGGTGGTCTCTATACCAGAATCAACTAGAGAAAGTGAATGAAAGAAACAGTTTTAGATGTGCTTATGTATATTTTTGATAATTATATTGAAGAAGACCTTGAGATTGTTCCCGACCAGGAATCTCTCAAGAACCAGCTGATGGAAGCCGGATTCCGGGATCAACAGATAGAAAAGGCCTTTGCCTGGCTCGAAGGCCTGGCTACATACAAGGAGCATGCGGATTCAATTCATCTGTCGGAGTTGCCTTCGTTACGCTTGTTCAGTAACCAGGAGCTTGACCGGCTTGATGCAGATTGCCGCGGTTTTCTCCTCTTTCTTGAACAGGCCAAGGTACTGAATTCACATGAGCGTGAATTGGTGATTGATCGGATAATGGCGCTGGAAAGTGATGATATTGATCTGCAACAGTTGAAGTGGGTAGTATTAATGGTCTTGTTTAACCAGCCTGACAAAGAGGCGGCTATTACCTGGATGGAAGACATTGTAATGGACGATATCAATGCAAATCTGCATTAGTTTATGCATATATTTTTTGTTCTGAATTAATTTAATTGCTCCTGTGATTTGATCTATGGCTTTATGACCAAAGCGTTAGTTATTGTTGAATCTCCGGCAAAGGCAAAAACCCTGAATCGTTATCTTGGTGATGATTATGAGGTTCTGGCCTCGTATGGTCATGTGCGTGATTTGTTACCAAAAACCGGTGCTGTTGATACAGACAATAATTTCACCATGAAATATGAGCCAATTGCAAAAAATGCAAAGTCTGTTGATGCCATAGCCAAGGCACTGAAAAAGATAAATACCCTCTATCTGGCCACAGACCCGGATCGTGAAGGCGAGGCTATTTCATGGCACCTCTACGAACTTCTGAAAGAACGTGGCGCATTAAAAAATAAAGATGTTCACCGGGTAGTCTTTTATGAAGTGACAAAATCTGCAATTGAACAATCCATTGCACAACCGCGTGATCTTTCCATGGAATTAATTAATGCCCAGCAGGCACGCCGCGCACTGGATTATCTGGTTGGATTTAATTTATCACCATTATTATGGAAGAAGATCCGCCGCGGTTTGTCCGCAGGGAGGGTGCAGAGTCCGGCCTTGCGCATGATCGTGGAAAGAGAAGAGGAGATAGAAAAATTTGTCGCCAGGGAATACTGGACGCTAGAGGCAGATCTGTTGCATGACGATATAAATTTTATTGCAAAGCTGACGCAACTCGATGATGAAAGACTTAAACAATTCAGCATCGTGGCAGACAAGGCTGCAAATGCTGCCCGGCAAAAATTATTAAAATTTGCTAATGGCAAGCTGAAAGTTGAGACGATCGAAAAGAAACAACGCAAACGCCAGCCCGCTGCACCGTTTATCACCTCGACATTGCAGCAGGAAGCAGTACGTAAACTCGGCTTTACCGCAAAGCGCACCATGCAGGTTGCGCAGCAATTATATGAAGGGATAGATATCGGTGACGGGGCAGTGGGTCTTATCACTTATATGAGGACCGATTCTGTCACTCTCGGTGAAGCTGCGATAAAAGAGATACGGACTTTTATTGCTGACCGCTATGGCCGTGAAAAAGTGCCATCTCATGTAAAAGAGTACAAAACTTCCTCGAAGAATGCGCAAGAAGCACACGAAGGCATTCGTCCAACCTCCGTTTCCAGAATCCCGAATGACATTAAGGCAAAAATGACCAGCGACCAATTCAGATTATATGATCTGGTCTGGAAGCGCACAGTGGCGAGCCAGATGAGTAATGCTCTCATTGATACTGTTGCAGTCGATTTTAATTGCGGAGCAGGTAATGTATTTCGCGCAACCGGTTCAACAATTGCAGATCCAGGATTTATGGAGGTTTATATGGAAGGTCAGGATGACAGCAAGCAGGAAGGCGATCAGAAGGTACTGCCATCACTGAAAGAAGGGGATGTTGTGCAATTAAACGACATTCGTGCTGAGCAGCATTTTACCGAACCACCGCCAAGATACACGGAAGCAAGTCTGGTTAAATCTCTGGAGGAATATGGCATAGGCCGCCCTTCCACCTATGCAAGTATTATCTCAACGCTTTTACAGCGGGAATATGTTGAACTGGACAATAAACGGTTTGTACCCACAGAAGTTGGCCGTATCGTCACGAATTTCCTGACGGAACATTTTACAGATTATGTAGATTATGAATTTACAGCAAAACTTGAGGATGAACTGGATGCGGTATCCCGTGGTGAGAAAGACTGGATACCACTCATGAAGGAATTCTGGGAACCATTTGAGCAGAAGGTAAAAGAAAAAGAAGAGAATGTCAGCCGCAAGGAAGCTACCCAGGCCCGTGAACTCGGTACAGATCCGAAAACAGGATTACCTGTTTCTGTCAGGATGGGACGTTATGGACCCTATGTCCAGATTGGCACCAAAGATGATGAAGATAAACCAAAATTTGCAGGATTGAGGAATGGCCAGCGCATGGACAGCATCACTTTTACTGAAGCAATGGAATTATTCAAATTGCCCAGACTGCTGGGCAATACTGATGAAGGTGAGGAAGTTGTAGCCAACGTTGGCCGGTTTGGTCCCTATGTCCGTTACGGCAGCAAGTTTGTTTCCCTGAAACTGGAAGACGATCCTCATACCATAAATCTTGAACGGGCGCTGGAATTAATCGCCGGGAAAAAGAAGGCAGACGCAGAGAAAGAAATCAAGATTTTTGGTGACAGCGGGATTTCCATATTAAACGGGCGTTATGGTCCCTATATCACTGACGGAAAGAAAAACGCGAAGATTCCAAAAGATCGCGAACCTGCCAGCTTGACGCTGGAAGAATCACAAACAATTCTGTCTGAAGCCCCGGCACGTGGCAAGCGCAGACCACGACACAAGACCGGCTAATCGTTATAATCCAAACATTCTTTTTATAACACCAATTCCTGTGACATTAACATGAGTATGCAACAACCTTTCGTTGCTGTTTCAATAGGCTCAGACTCCGGTTTGCCAGTGATGCAATCGGCCTTGGATGTATTAAAAATATCTGGTACCCGGACTGAGGTCAGGATTACTTCTGCCCATCGAACACCGGATCGTACACGGGCCTATGCCATGGATGCAGACAAAAGAGATTATGCTGTATTCATAGCGGCTGCTGGCCCACCTTGCCGGAACAGTTATCAGTTTGACACTCAAGCCAGTTAATTACGGAAAATCTTGAGCAGCTGGCACCTGAATCTGGCAACCCGCATCATTCTCGGTGGCGGTGTTATTGCCTATCCTACTGAGGCGGTATACGGGCTGGGGTGTTTACCACATGATTATTTTGCGGTCGCACGGATTCTCAATCTTAAAAATCGCCCTGTAAAAAAGGGACTGATCCTGGTCGCGGCCAATATAGAACAGTTGGCCGGATATATAGAATTTCCTCATGAAACAGTCCGCCAACGCGTATTATCAACCTGGCCAGGTCCTGTCACATGGGTGTTACCAGCGAGACCGGAAGTCCCGATCTGGCTCCGGGGGCAGCACAATACGATTGCAGCCAGGGTCAGTAAGCATGAAGTGATACGCAGTCTATGTGAAAAAACAGGAGCGCTGGTGTCAACCAGCGCCAACCCCGCAAACCGGCCACCGGCAAAATCAGCATTGAAAGTCCGGATTTATTTTGGACAGTCACTTGATTATATTCTTCATGCCAGTATTGGCTCTAATCGCCAGCCAACCGAAATCAGAGAAGCCTATACTGGCAAAATACTGCGTCCCGGGGGTTGATTAGCCATGGGATATTATTGACAGCATTTTGTAAATCATTGAAAATCGTCGGCTTACTTTTTTTGGAGGGGTACCCAAGCGGCCAACGGGGGCAGACTGTAAATCTGCTGGCAATGCCTTCGGAGGTTCGAATCCTCCCCCCTCCACCATGTTTGGGGGCGGGGAATAAACCCAGTATCAGAATAATATATTTAATTAACTATTACTAACGCAGGGATGACAGTTCTTTGTCGTAGATAAATCGCAAGGCGGGTATAGTTCAATGGGCAAGGCCGGACTTTTTCCGGACGAGCGCCTGAACAGGGGATGTCCAGGCCGGTTGTGTGGATTCCCGATGCACTTACGGCAGGGATGCCAGCTTTGAAGGTACATAGCAAGGCGGGTGTAGTTCAATGGTAGAACTCCAGCCTTCCAAGCTGGTAGTGTGGGTTCGATTCCCATCACCCGCTCCATAATGGCAGTTACAAGATATAAGTGATAAGTCACAAGTGTTGATGCTGGCAATGAGGAATAACTGACGGTTTTTCCTTGTAACTTGTTACTTATCACTTATATCTAACTAGCCCATGTAGCCCAGTTGGGGGAGGCGGATCAAGGATTTTGTCCGGCGGGCAAAATTCCCGGCGAGCGCCGAGCCCGCGGAAGGCGAGGCCGGTGTACGAAATAGTTTTGATGTGACGGCAGGGATGCCCGCTACGAATCATAATCGTGGCCCATGTAGCTCAGTTGGTAGAGCACACCCTTGGTAAGGGTGAGGTCACTGGTTCGATTCCAGTCGTGGGCACCAGAGTAGAGTGGTTATTTTAAATTCATTGTTTCGCTGAGGAGAATATATCAATGTCCAAGGAGAAATTTGAAAGAAAGAAGCCCCATGTGAACGTGGGGACGATTGGTCACGTGGACCATGGGAAGACGACGCTGACGGCGGCGATC
>MGYU01000031.1 GCA_001801885.1 Gammaproteobacteria bacterium RIFCSPLOWO2_12_47_11 | reverse complement strand
ACAAATCGCACATGACCCATGGCATCTTCCACATTGTTGCCAAAAATCCAGAGATACAACATATTCCCGGCGAGGTGCATGAAACCACCATGCATGAACATGGAAGTGAATACTGTGAGTTCCGCCGGGATTAAGGCCAGCTCAGGCGGAAGCTGTTCCTTGTTCAGCAATACGGCCGGAATAACACCCAGACTGTATACCGCTGCCTGGTTACCCTGCCCGCCCAGCGACATCTGCCAGAAAAATACCAGCACACAGATGACAATAAAAGCTATTGTAAGTAATGGTACTATTTCGGTGGGATTATCGTCGTGTAGAGGGATCACCTGATTGTCATCCTGTCTATTCTGACTGTTCCATAATTTGCCGGCGTTGTACTTCAGCAGAATCCTGCAACATGCCTTCTACCGCCCTGGCCTTTTCAATGGCCTCTGTCTGTTTTTTCCAGACATGGTCCTTTTTCTCCTGTGTATCGTTATTGTCCGAACATCCGCAGATGTTCAAAATAATTATTAAAAATATTGTAAGCAGATTTTTCATAAGTTTACCTAACATACCGATATGAACCTCTTTTGAGCCTTATCCATCTCCAGGAGCATGCCGTTATCAATATCGAAATACCAGCCATGCATATGTAATTGATTGGCCTCCAGGGCGCGCACAATGAAGGGAAAGGTCATGAGATTTTCAAGTGAAACACCAATCGCAGCCTGTTCACATTGATGGCACTGTTCATCAATAGTTGCGCTGGCATATTCACGCGCCACTTGTTCCCGGGCAGGGGTCATGATAGCCATCCATGGGTCGATAAATGTATGGGTCTTGCTCTCATGGCTGCCCTCCATCAGCGCCCTTATTCCGCCACACTGGCTGTGGCCCATTACAATAATATGCGGCACCTTGAGATGCTTGACGGCGAACTCGATAGCGGCGCTGGTGCCATGGGTTTTGCCGTCATCCACATAGGCCGGTACCAAATTTGCAACATTGCGTACCACAAAGATATCACCTGGATCGGTATTCATGACGTGGGCCGGGTGCACGCGCGAGTCGCAACAGGCGATGACCAACGCCTTGGGTGACTGTCCTTTTTCGGTCAATTGCCGGTAGAGTTCAGGATTTTCTTCAAAGTAATATTTCCTGAATTGTTTAAAGCCTGCTTTTAGTTTATCCAGTTCTTTCATAATTTATATTAGCTCATCAATCGTTCCCGGGCCTCACGGTATTTGGCCGCCGTATTCCTGATCACCACATCCGGCAACCTTGGTCCGGGGGCCTTTTTATTCCAATCGAGCGTCTCCAGATAATCACGCACATACTGTTTGTCAAAACTGGGTGGACTGGTCCCGGGCCCGTAGGAATCGGCCGGCCAGAAGCGGGAAGAATCCGGGGTCAGGATCTCATCGATCAGCACCAGTCCTCCATTTTTGTCAGTTCCGAATTCAAACTTGGTATCGGCAATGATAATCCCGCGTTGGCGGGCATAATCTGCGGCATACTGGTAGATCTGCAGACTGACATCACGCACCTTTTCGGCCATTTCCCGGCCCAGCAGTGCTACTGATTCCTCAAAACTGATGTTTTCGTCATGCTCACCCAGTTCCGACTTGGTAGAAGGAGTAAATATCGGCTCCGGTAAACGCTCTGCCTGTTTCAGTCCCTTGTGTAATTTAATGCCGCAGATGGCCCCGGTCTTCTGGTAGTCCTTCCAGCAGGAACCAATGATATAACCGCGCACGACGGCCTCGACTGGTAACGGTTTCTGTCTGAGTACTATAACGGACCGGTCCTGAACCGGTGCCCGCTCATCAGCATCAGGTAATATCTCCTCCAGCCGCCTGTCACTGAGGTGGTTCGGTATGATATGCCGGGTAAGGTCAAACCAGAAATTGGACATGGCAGTCAACACCGCGCCCTTGCCCGGGATGGGGTCCGGCAGAATCACATCAAAGGCCGAGATGCGATCGGTAGTGACTATCAGCATATGGTCGTCATCGATGCCGTAAATGTCCCGGACCTTGCCGCTGTTGATCAAGGGCAGGCTTTTGATGTCAGATTTATAAAGTGCCGGGGAGGTAGTTTTCATCAGGCAGGTATTGTCCGTTTTTCCGTCATTTTCCCACACAACTCAGGCTGCGGCTATGATCCGTATGCAGAACCTTCCATCTTCAGCTATGCTGGTGTAAGGTGCGCATCCCTGCAAATTGAATGAAAAATCAAACCCGATATGTCAAGACCGGCACCCACCAGCGGTATGCATCATGTTGCTATCAATGTCACTGATCTTGAAATTTGCGAACAGTTCTATGTCGGGCTGCTCGGCATGGCGGTAGAGTGGCGTCCGGACCAGGATAATGTTTACCTTTGCTCAGGAAATGATAATCTTGCACTTCACAGATTTTCCGATGGCCAGAAACCAGTGGGGCCACAACGGCTGGATCACATCGGCTTTATATTAAAAAGTCCGGAACTGGTAGACGACTGGTATAATTTCCTCAATACTCATGGGGTAAAGATGAAATCCAGTCCGAAGAGCCACAGGGACGGTGCCAGAAGTTTTTATTGTGAGGACCCGGAAGGGAATATAGTACAGATGATCTATCATCCACCATTGCATCATCTTTGACGGGGGGCGACAACCATGGCAAAAATCCGCCTGCACGGGTTTAACAACCTGACCAAAACCCTGAGCTTCAATATCTACGATGTCTGCTACGCAAGTTCTGACAGCCAGATCAAGGAATACATGGAGTATATCGATGAGGCTTATAATTCCGACCGCCTTACCTATATCTTGACAGAAGTAGCCAACATCATCGGTGCCAGTATACTCAACATTGCCAAAGCTGATTATGACCCGTTGGGTGCCAGTGTAACCCTGCTCATATCCGAGGAAGGGTCACCCGTGCCATTTAATGCATCCGATGCGGTCAATAGTAATAACGGTGAAACCACCGGGATACTGCCTGCACAGGTGCCAGGTGCAGTCGTGGCACACCTCGACAAAAGCCATCTGACCGTACACACCTACCCGGAAAATCATCCGCATTACGGCATTAGCAGTTTCCGGGCCGATATCGACGTCAGCACCTGCGGCATGATCTCACCACTCAAGGCATTGAATTACCTGATTCAGAGCTTCGAATCTGACATCGTAACCATGGACTATCGGGTACGCGGTTTTACCCGTGACACTAATGGCACCAAACATTACATCGACCATGACATTACTTCCATTCAGAACTTCATCTCCAAGGAAACGAAGAAGCGCTATCGCATGATAGACGTGAATATCTATGAGGAAAACATCTACCACACAAAGATGATGTTACGTGATTTCAACCTGAATAATTACCTGCTCAATATCTCTGCCCAGGACCTGGATATGGAACAGCGGGCTTCCATAGAACGTCGCTTGAAAGAGGAGATTGAGGAGATTTTCTACAGTCAGAATATCTACAAGCAGAAGAAGATTTCAGTCAAACCTTGTTCTCCTTCAACCAGGAATCCTTCAGAGTCACCGTCCGGTTAAATACTGGCCGGCCAGTCGCTGCATCCCTGCGATCCACACAGAAATACCCCAACCGTTCAAACTGATATCGCTCCTCAGGCTGCGCTTCAACCAATCCGGGTTCAACAAATGCATGCGGGATAATTTCCATGGATGCCGGGTTAAGCAATGCGCGCCAGTTTTCATCCCGTCCCGGATCCGGCGTAGTAAACAGACGATCGTAGAGACGCACCTCCGCTTGCAGGGCATGTGCTGCCGAGACCCAATGGATGGTGCCTTTCATCTTGCGTCCATCCGGGGCATTGCCGCCTTTGGTGGCGGGATCATAACTGCAACGTAATTCAACGACCGCTCCGGTCTTTTCATCCTTGATGACTTTCTCACACTTTATGAAATAGGCATAACGCAGACGTACCTCACGCCCCGGGCCCAGGCGGAAGAATTTCTTCGGCGGGTCTTCCATAAAATCATCCCGCTCGATATAGATCACCCGGGAGAAAGGCACCTTGCGGCCGCCCATCTCCGGCTGGACCGGATGATAAGGTGCTTCCAGTTCTTCGGTCTGGTCTTCGGGATAATTGGTAATCACAACCCGCAATGGCCGCAATACGGCCATGACCCGGCGGGTAGTCCGGTCCAGTTCTTCACGGACACAATTTTCCAGCACGGACATATCAATGACGGTGTCATTTTTGGTTAACCCGATGCGTTCGCAAAAATCGCGGATGGCGGCAGGCGTATAACCACGCCGGCGCATACCGGTAATAGTGGGCAGGCGCGGGTCATCCCAGTCACTGACATGGCCTTCCGTCACCAGTTGATTAAGTTTGCGTTTACTGGTGATCGTGTAATTCAGGTTGAGCCGGGCAAATTCGATTTGCTGTGGATGGCAAGGTACGGGCAACTGGTCCAGACACCAGTCATACAATGGCCGGTGGTCTTCAAACTCAAGGGTGCAGAGAGAGTGAGTGATACCTTCCAGCGCATCCGAGATACAATGCGTGTAATCGTACATGGGATAGATACACCATTTGTCTCCGGTACGGTGATGATGTGCGCGCTTGATGCGGTAGATGACCGGATCGCGCATATTGATATTGGGAGAGGCCATGTCGATCCTGGTACGCAACACATGCTCGCCGTCCTTAAATTCTCCTGCACGCATGCGCCGGAACAAATCGAGATTCTCCTCCGCCGAACGATTTCGGTACGGGCTCTCTCGCCCCGGTCCAGTCAAAGTGCCACGGTATTCGCGGATCTGATCAGCATTCAGGCTGTCCACATAGGCCTTGCCGTGGCGAATCAAATGCTCGGCGAACTCATACAGTTTTTCAAAATAATCCGAGGCGTAATACAGACGATCTCCCCAGTCGAAACCCAGCCAGCGCACATCGGCCTGGATGGCATCAGTATATTCAACACTCTCTTTCTCCGGGTTGGTGTCATCAAAACGCAGATTGCAGAGACCATTATATTCCTGTGCGAATCCGAAATTGAGACAGATGGATTTGGCATGACCGATATGCAGATAACCGTTGGGCTCCGGCGGAAAACGTGTATGCACGCGCCCGTCATTTTTATTCTGCCGCAGGTCCTCATCGATAATATTACGGATAAAATTCGAGGACCGCAGTTTTTCAGTTTCAGTCATATCTCATCTCATTAAATCAACGTATGCCGGTCAGTGGCAAAAATACGGCGGGGATTGTAGAACCTGACTCAAAATTATGCGAGCGCAGCTAATTTAAGTTTGGTTCAACACAGACTATTGATGGCGGGCAAATGATGGCAGGTCTCCGGATAGCCCCATCGCATGACGCATGATGGAGTATTTGACCGGTGTCAGCATATCTGTCACATCAAGCCCGATATTACGCAGGTGCCTGACCGAGGCCAATCTGCTCTCAAACAGGCACTTGAGACCTTGCAGTACTTTTATCATGATAAAATTCTCACCCCTGCGCCAGCGTTCATATCGGCGCAATACAGGATATGCGCCGATATCTTTATTCATTGTCCTGGCTTCGATCAGTACTTCAGCCAGTGTTGCTGCATCCAGCAAACCCATGTTGGCACCCTGGCCTGCGAGTGGGTGCGCGGTATGTGCGGCATCACCAATCAGGGCGAGACGCGGCTGGCAATAATGTTCAGCCTGGGAATGTTGCAAGGGAAAACATGCACGTGGTCCACAACTGACTATATCGCCCAACGTGTGGATAAAGGCATCAGCCAACGCCCGACAGAAACTGTCTTCATTCATTTTGATTAAAGACTTTGCATGATCAGGCGAGGTTGACCAGACAATACCGCATTGATGTGGATCGGCCATAGGCAAAAATGCCAAAGGGCCCGTTGTCAGAAATCGTTGCCGGGCAACTGCATCATGGGCCTTCTCCGTATTGGCGACACAGGCGACCGCCTGCTGGTGATAATCATGTACCGGACAGGCAATTCCGGCCAGCGTGCGCAGACGTGATCTCGCACCATCAGCGCCGATAATCAAATGACTGGTCAACTCCGTTCCGTCCTCGAGTTGCGCGCGGACCAGCGGCCCGTCTAACTTTAATCCAGACAGCGTTGCCGGTCGATAATATTTAATCAGGTCCTGTTTATTGCTGGCTGCACGTAAGGCCTGTTCCAGAACTGTCTGCTCAATGATATATCCCAGTGTTGATTCACACAGTTCAGCGCTGTCAAATTTGATATCACCCGTACCGTTCTCGTCCCACACATGCATCTGGCGAAAATATCCAATCCTGTCCTGTGGCAAATATTCCCAGGCCCTGGCACTACGCAAAATATTTTCAGAGGCCCGGGTGATGGCCAGTGCCCGCGGATCGGTCCGACGGGATGTTGTTTCAACATTGCGTTCTTCCAGCAGTACACACCGGAGACCCTGGCCTGCCAGCAATAATGCTAATGTGGCGCCCGCGAGTCCCCCGCCCACGATGATGACATCAGCGTCAGGTTTGATGGTCATGGCGCAAGGCCTCTGACCATTGCAGGCTGTTTGCCATGCAGTCCCATCGCCCGCAGGGCAAATGACTTTTTCAGGGAAGGACAAATGTCCATCAACAACATGCCGGTGTTCCTGAACCATATCTTGTGCGGCAGATCGTTATAAAACATCGAGGCCAGACCATCGGTAAACCTTGTCACCTGGACCTGATCAGGCCTGCGCAAATCATGATATTGATTCAACAATCGTCTCTGACCAGGATCTTCCCTGTCGCGGACAGCAGGTAATAATATTTCAGCAAGTCCGGCAATGTCGCGCAGACAGAGATTAAATCCCTGGGCACTGTTCGGATGCAGTGTATGGGCGGCATTGCCCAGGATCACGACCCGCTCACGGACCTGTTCCCGGGCGATGATGAGTTGCATCGGATAGAACTTGCGCAGACCCAGCCGTTGAAATTTTCCCAGCCTGCGTCCAAACCGTGATTGCAATACAGCCAGGAATTCATCATCAATCATGTTCAGATAGTGTTCTGCGGATTCTGAAGCAACGGTAAACACCACCACACAACGATTTTCAGTTGACGGCATCAAAGCCAGCGGCCCTTGCGTAGTGAAGCGTTCAAAGGCCGTATTGTTATGTGGTTTACCTGGCGTAACATTGGTGACGATAGCTGTTTGTCCATAGTCCCTGAAATCAGTTTTTATACCCAGTATTTTACGCACGGGCGAATATGATCCGTCCGCAGCAACAACAAGATGCGCTGTAATTTCTGATGTGTTGCCATCCTGTAGCAAAGTGACTTCTGCCTGCTCAGGATGAATGACAATGTCCTTGACCTGGGCCGGGCAGATGAATTGAATATTTTTTGTAACGTTGATCCGTTCCATGAGGATACGCCCGAGTTCACGCGCCAGCACCACATGACCCAGCGCAGGCAGATGCATCTGTTCAGCATGCAAACGGACAAATCCGAAATGATATTGATCAGAGACATGCACGTGCTCGATAGGATTGGCGCTGCTAGAAACTGCATCCCATAAATCGAGACTGATTAATATTCGTTGTGAAGCGAGTGACAGGGCCAGACCGCGATCATCATAACTGGGCTGGCTCTCAGCACGCGGTGAGACAGCTTCAATCAGGGCAATGCGGATATTTTCTGCGGCCAATGCAATGGCCAGGCTTGCGCCTGCCATCCCGCCGCCCACAATTATCACATCAAAGTCAGACGGCGAGTTCATGGGCCATCATTGCTTCGATTTCTTCTACTGATTTAGGCGCGTCTTTGCTTAAGATATCGTTGCCTGTCCTGGTCACCAGCACATCATCTTCAATGCGGATACCAATGTTCCGCCATTTTTTTGCCAGTCCCTTGCTGCTGGCCGGAAGATAAATACCCGGCTCCACGGTCATGACCATCCCCGGTTCAAAGGTGCGCCATTCGCCTTCCACCTTGTAATCACCCACATCATGCACATCCATTCCGAGCCAGTGGCCGGTCCGGTGCATGTAGTATTTTGTATAGGCTTGATCCTTGATGAGTTGCCGCAGCCTGCCTTTCAATATCCCGAGCTCGACCATCCCTGCTGTCAACACCTCAATCGCAGCCTCATGTGGTTCATTCCAGTGATTGCCGGGTTTGATTTTACCTATCGCTGCAGATTGCGCTTTTAACACCAGTTCATAGACCTCGCGCTGGGCGCTTGAAAATTTTCCATTCACCGGAAAAGTCCGGGAAATATCACTGGCATAACCGTTATATTCAGAACCGGCATCGATCAGCAATACATCACCATCATTCAATACCTGATTATTTTCTGTGTAATGCAGAATGCAACTGTTGGCCCCTCCGCCTACGATTGGTGGATAAGCAGTTTCCTGTGCACCCAGTTTCATGAACGTATATTTAAGTTCTGCTTCGATCTGGTATTCCATCATACCGGGACGGCACATCTGCATGGCGCGTCTGTGTGCTGCTGCAGATATTTTTGCGGCCTTGCGCATGGCTGCAATTTCGGCCCGGCTTTTATAAAGCCGCATCTCATGCAGCAAATGGTTCGGGGAAATAAATTCATCCGGCGCGTTCACGCCGGTGCGTGCGCGTTTACGAACCTGGTTAACCCAGCCCAGCACCCGCTGGTCAAACATACTGTTGTTACCCATGGTATAAAATATACGCTGCCGGTCTTCCAGCAGGCCGGGCAGGATCTCATCCATATCTCCAATGGGGAAGGCATCATCCGCACCGTAGCATTCAATGGCGCCATCCAGACCGGCGCGGCGTCCGTTCCAGGTCTCCATCACCGGATCATTTTCACGACAGAACAACACATATTCACCATGATGCCGGTCCGGTATCAGGACAGCTACTGCCTCCGGTTCCGGATAACCGGTCAGGTAACAAAAATCACTGTCCGGACGGAACGGGTACTCAACATCACGATTGCGTATATACACTGATGCGGTAGGGATAATTGCGATACTTTCATCTCCCATCATATCCATCAGTTTCTTCCGGCGACGTTTGTATTCCTTCAGATCCATAGCTAATGCAATACCCCGAGCCGGTTTGTTCCAAAAGCAGACTTGTGCATCTCAACATGAAGCAGGATCGCGCCCATGCGCACATATTCAATCAGTTCCGTGAATGCGGCCTCTTCTTCTTCCCCGCAGCCATTGATTTCGTCCGCATCCAAACGGCAAATCTTGTACAGATCCTGGATAAGTTCCCGGCATTCAAATGACAATAGATCAAAATCCGTTACACCGGCAATACCCAGTCCACTTAAAAACCCCTCGCACCATTCTATGAGGGCTGCACTACGTTCGCTCAGCGGACTGGATTCATCAGGCAATAACAGTTCCAGGGTGAAATCCTCAGAAGCAATCTTCAGGCAAACTTCCACGGCAAGTTCGGTGATTTGTTTGCAACATTCTGCACACATCTGCTGATCGGACATATCTGACAACAGGTATTTCCTGAACATATCTTCCTGCACACTGTCATTCACACACAGGTAACCACAGAGGAAACCATGGCATTCAGCGGCACGGCTCCCGGTCCCGGCATCGATCAACAGGATATCAAGCTCTTTATAATTCATTTGATTAAAATCTGTTTTCTGTTCTGCAAATATTGAGTAATTTCACCATCTTGCACGAACAAACCAGCATTGTCATGGTATTGAAACAGGGATTAAAGCCGTCATGTCTTGACCGCCATGCATGGCGGCTCTATATTGCATATCAATGATAAACAAACCATGAGTCTTGTCCATCCAATTAAGATAAAAACCGGAATTTATCATGCCAGACAAAAATAGTGACAATAGTGATCTTGGGGCACTCGAAGCCCGGGTTGACGAACTCATACGCACAGTGAGTCAACTGAAAACGGAAAATTCTGCCCTGCGTAACCAGCAGGATAACCTGGTCAATGAACGCGCTGTCCTCATTGAGAAAACCGAACAGGCCAGAACCCGCATTGAATCAATGATCTCAAGACTACGCGCCATGGAAACGCGCTCATGAGCATACCTGTATCATGAGTAAACCTATAAATGTCACTCTGCTGGACAAGGAATACCTGATAGCCTGCAGCGAAGAAGAACGCGATATCTTGCATCGCGCAATTGAGTTCCTGAACCAGAAAATGCGCGAAGTAAAATCTTCGGGCAAGGTGATTGGTTCAGAACGTATTGCCGTTATGGCGGCATTACACATTGCCCATGAACTTCTTCAATACAAAGACAGAAATGAGAGCTATACTTCAAACGTAGATAGTTTGATTCGCCGCCTGCAAAGCAAAATAGACGATGCCCTTGTAAAGGGCAAACAAATGGAGATTCAATAAACACAACTTCTTGCAGGATTACAAGGCAGTTTAAAATGGTTCTAAAAGTTTGGGTATCTACTGCGGCGTTTGTGTACAGGTGTGTGGTAACTTGAGCCTATAATGCACTGCACCGGGAACAAAATCGCGTTGTTGTTGTGCACGTCCTTCACGGGAAAGCCTGATACGACGCCAGCTGTTCCCACTTGGACTCTGGTTCAAGTTCGATTACCTGTCACGGCGCTGTGGTGATACCCACCCATCCTTTCTGTGATTGGTAATTGGTGATTAGTAACTAGTCACTTCCCTGCATTCTCTTTTTAGTCTTAACTAGTTACACTTCTCATATTACTATTTTCATCAATATGGACCTAGACTTACGCGCAACAAATCCCGATACATGAACTACTGGTTAATGAAATCCGAGCCGGATGTCTTCAGCATTGATGATCTGAAAAATCGTCCTAAACAGACTGAACCATGGGATGGCGTGCGCAATTATCAGGCACGGAATATGCTTAGAGATGATATGAAAAAAGATGACCTCGCTCTTTTTTACCATTCAAGCTGTGAAGTTACCGGGATCGTTGGAATCATGGAGATCGTGAAGGAAGGCTACCCCGATCCCACTGCTTTTATTCCAAAACACAAATACTACGATCCCAAAAGCAAACCGGAGAAGCCCACCTGGTATCTGGTTGATGTGAAATTCAAACGCAAGCTGAAACGAACAATTCCTCTTATCGAACTGCGTGACAAAAAACCACTGCAGAAAATGCATTTGTTGCAAAAAGGAAACCGGTTATCAGTGATGCCTGTAACGAAAAAGGAATGGGAGTATATTTTGAGTCTGGAGTAATTTTTAATTCAGCTTTCGGCCTGATGGCCGAGTAACTTCTTTTTGTGTGGCCAAAAAGAAGTTACCAAGAAAAAGTCCACCCCAATGACATGGCCTTCGGCTCCCCTTGTCAGTCATCAGTTATAAACGGGTACGCGCCTATTCCGCATGACCTCCATGGATGGAGGAAATGCAGAAGGAATGTAGGGAACAATCCCTGCCCCTGCCTCAGGGCCGTTGACCAAGCCCATCCATGGGCTTGGCCTTTCAGGCATGCTTCGCATGTCCAAATTCATTCCCTACGAATTTGTCATCTGCGCATCCCGCACAAATGCCCCTATAACTGATCCCTTCCTCAGCATGACAAAGGGGAATTAAACACCAAATCTCGCAGCCACTATATTCATGTGCTAATCTTTTCCTAACTAATCTGGGGAAAGGGATCAGGGAGCTCAAGACAATGAATCTATGTCAAAAAGTTCGTGTTTTTCATGCTATACGAACGCCGCATAGCATATAAATAATAATGTTAAGCGGCATACGCATAATCAACTGTTAGCTGTATATTAAATACAAATTAAACATGGCACGTCAGAAAGAAAAAGATCTATATCGCGCCCTTATCGACTCACGATTTTCATTCATGGGCAAAGGTAAGCGCACAATTGGGGATATCTATACCGGTGTTATAACGAATTTCCCAAATCTTTGTGATAATTACTACTTTTGCTATGAAAACTGCAAATCAGGAAATGATCAGCCAGAGTGGAAACATTCCGTGAGGAATGCTCTTCAACGATTAAAATCTATAAGTGGTCACATCTCTTTTACAGGAAAACGAGGGCTATGGAAATTTCAGTAAATTCGAGGTGAGTTATGCATAAGAACTTAACGTTTATATTGAGCTTAATAATTTTTTGTCTTGCAAGTAATGCACACGCTGGTGAATTTTCGAAATACGCCAATCAAGAATTGGCAAAATCTTTATGGGATAAAAACCTTATAGAAGATTCAGTGATATCTATCAGTAATATGTCTGTTGATGCAGTGGAAAATCTATCAAATGTGCTCGGTAGTTGCCTTCCCATAAAGGGAGGCCAATTTCGAGAGTATTTTTGTGAAAGAGAAAAGATAAAATTTCAAATTAAGTTTAACGTGCCACATTCTATAAATTCAATCGTCAATGCACTTATTGCTTCCGCTAATGTAATGATAGACCAGTCAAAAATTACTTCTGAGGAACACAGAAAATATATTATGGAATTAGTCCAGCAACAGAACTTGGTAATTAATACAATTGGTGATGCAATTAGTCAGAGACTCGCTAATAAGGATTAAAATGAATAGCAATACTAAATCTCAGCTAAGAAGCGCTTGCAGCAGACGCACTAAAGCGCGCTGCTGAAGCTCAGCGTTAAATTATTGGTTATTCCCATATTTCACCAAAAACTTATCCAGACTATTGGCAAATGCCAGCCTGTCACTTTGACTCAGTGCTGACGGGCCACCGGTCTGGATACCGCTGGATCGCAAAGTATCCATAAAATTCCGCATGCTCAAACGCGCCTTGATAGTATCCGTTGTATATAACTCCCCGCGCGGATTCAATGCATGGCCGCCCTTTTCAATCACTACCGCGGCCAGGGGAATATCAGCGGTAATCACCAGATCGCCTGCTTCAATTTTTTTGACGATCTCGTTATCTGCGACATCGAAACCGTGAGGCACTTGCAGTGTCTTGATAAAGTTAGATGGTGGTGTTTGCAAATACTGATTTGCGACGAGTATCAATTCTATCCGGGTACGTTCCGCTGCCCTGAATAAAATATCCTTGATGACTTTTGGACATGCATCAGCATCTACCCATATTTTCATGAATCTATCTCAAAATTGCTGCGCTTGCTGATACAGCGTTAAAAACGGGCTCGAAATGCTTATGTACTGTCGTGTACACTCCGCTTTCTCGCCCATTTTCGCCTTGTCTCGGCTGCGCTCGCATAATTTTTAGCCTAGATTCACTTAATACTCACCAAGCCTTACAAAAAACCTGAATAGCTAAGGAAAACCTGATTAAGTTGCCTGTGTCATTTCGAGCACAGTGAGAAATCTAATTGTTCATGGTTTTTATTTAATATCTTTAACACCAGATTTCTCCCTAGGGTCGAAATGACAACTTAGTCAATGTTCACCAAGCTGATTAACTCAAAAACATTTCATACGCCGGATTGTTCGTCTCCTCCCAATACTGCATCCCCAGTTCATCCAGAAATTTCTGAAATTCCGGGCGTTCTTCATCCTTGACCTGGATGCCCATTAACACGCGGCCATAGGCTGCGCCGTGATTGCGGTAATGAAACAGGCTGATATTCCAGCGCTCCCCCATTTGTGCGAGAAAATGCAACAGCGCGCCGGAGCGTTCCGGGAATTCGAACCGGTAAAGCCGTTCATTTTTTGCCTGTGGCGCATGGCCGCCAACCATGTAACGGACATGCATTTTGGCAACTTCGTCGCTGCTGAGGTCCAATACTTCATAACCCTTGCTTTTGAGTTGCGAAATCAATGCATTTTTTTCTTCAATGCCGTTACGCAACTGGACCCCGGCAAAGACATGGGCCTGTTTGCTGTCTGCATAACGGTAATTGAATTCCGTGATGAGTCGCGGTCCAAGATCATGGCAAAAGATACGGAAGCTGCCCGGACGTTCCGGGATGGTTGTACCGATCAATGCTTCACGATGTTCGCCTAACGCCGAGAGTTCAGCGATGTGCCGGAGACGATCAAAATTCACATTGGCACCGCTGAAGATAGCGACCATTTCCTTGCCCTTGATCTTTTCGCGGTTCACATATTGTTTGAGTCCCGCCAGTGCCAGCGCACCAGCAGGCTCCGGGATCGATCGGGTATCTTCAAAGATGTCCTTTACCGCAGCACAGATTTCATCATTGCTGACCAGTAATATTTCTTCAACAAACTCTCGTGCAACACGGAATGTTTCCTTTCCGGCCTGGCGCACGGCCGCACCATCAGCAAAGATACCGATATGATCCAGCACTACACATTCACCTGCCTCGAAGGCACGTTTCATACACGGCGCTTCTTCCGGTTCGACACCAATGATCCGTATTTCCGGGCGATGGGCCTTCACATAGGCTGCGATACCCGCGATAAGTCCTCCACCACCAACCGGCACAAAGATGATATCGATGGTATCAGGATGCTGTGCCAGGATTTCCACACCCACTGTTGCCTGCCCGGCGATGACTACGGGGTGGTCAAATGGTGGAATCATGGTCATGTTGTTTTTTTCCGCCAGCATCACGGCATAGTCCTTGGCCTCGTCATAAGTATTGCCATGCAGGAGCACTTCCGCACCCAGGCGCTTGACCGAGTTGATCTTGATCTCGGGCGTGGTCTTGGGCATGATTATAACTGAACGAATACCCAGTTTTTGTGCCGCCAAAGCCACACCCTGGGCATGATTACCGGCGGATGCTGCAATCACCCCTTGCTCGCGGGCGCCATTTGACAAGGTCGCCATAAGATTGAAGGCGCCGCGTATTTTATAGGAAAAAACCGGTTGCTGATCCTCCCGTTTCAGCCAGATGTTATTGTCATAGCGGCGTGATAATTCACGCGCATAGTCCAGTGGCGTTTTTAAGGCGACTTCATAGACCCGGCGCGAGGCCTCGGCAATTAATTTTTTGTATTCTTCCAGCATCTGTATAAGATAACATTTAAGTGGCTATGAGACATTCATGATTATCGGGATGAGCAGTGGATCAAGACGAAAAAAAGCGCAAGGTTGCTGAAGCGGCCCTGCAATATGTTGTCAGTGATGGTTATATCGGTGTCGGCACCGGCAGCACCGTCAATCATTTCATTAAACAGCTGGCTGGTATTAAACACAAAATCGAGGGCGCTGTTTCCAGTTCCGCAGCTACCGAAAAACTGTTGCGTGAATATCATATCCCCGTTGTGCCCCTGAACAGTGTCATTGAAATTCCGGTCTATGTCGATGGCGCCGATGAGGCTACCCGTCATCTGCAGTTAATCAAGGGAGGAGGAGGCGCACTGACCAGGGAAAAAATAGTCGCTGCCGCCAGTAAAAAATTCATCTGTATTATTGATGATACCAAACTGGTGGATGTGCTTGGTAAATTTCCCCTGCCCGTTGAAGTGATCCCGATGGCGCAAAGTTATGTAGGGAGGCAGCTGGTCAAACTCGGTGGCCAACCGGTGCTCCGGGAAGGTTTCACAACTGATAATGGTAATATCATTATTGATGTTTATAACCTGTCTATTTTGCAACCGGCTGAACTGGAAGTAAAAATTAATAATATCGCCGGGGTAGTCACCAATGGTCTGTTTGCCCGGCGTCCAGCCGATGTGTTGCTGGTTGCAGACGGTTCGGGCGTGCAAACCCTGCAATAATTGATTGATTCAATCGTGGATTTATATGAAAATCTTCGTCACATCAATGCGTTATAAAAATTGTAGAACAGGCAACCATAACAGGCGTGTAACTTGCTTATTTATGATAAATAACTGATATTCGCACTGTGCAAATATAACTCTGGGAGTAGTTTATGATTTTTTACATTGTCTATGCGCTGGCAATTGTTGTGCTGATTTTGCATTTCACTGGCTGGCTGGCGAGGCGCAATATGGAATGGCTGGTTCTGACCACGCCGGTTGCTGTATTTGCCGTTATCATCCTTGATTATATGAAGATCATATAACGCCCAATTAACACCAATGATCGGTTTGCTGCAACGGGTCACCCACGCCTCGGTAGCAGTAAATCAGAAGATTATTGGCAGAATAGACAGAGGTTTGCTTGTCCTCATCGGGATTGAAAAACAGGATTCAGCCACCCAGGCTGAAAGGTTACTGGAAAGACTGTTAGGTTACCGGGTATTCCCTGATCCGGAAGGCAAGATGAATTTAAGTCTTGCTGATATCAAAGGCGGCCTTCTGCTGGTCCCGCAATTTACCCTCCCTGCCGACACCCATAAAGGAATGCGTCCGAGTTTCAGTTCGGCCGCGCCACCGGATAAAGGCCTGGAGTTATTCGAATACCTGCTCTCGCTTGCAAAGGAAAAATACCACTCGGTTGAATCCGGGATGTTTGGCGCAGAAATGCAGGTGACTTTAACCAACGACGGGCCGGTAACGTTTTGGCTTAAAACATAGTCACAAGTTTTAAGTTACAAGTCACAAGGAAAAATCAAACTCCGTACGACTCATCTTGTAACTTATGACTTGTAACTTGTAGCTGCTTTAAACCCAGTCCTGCGGCTTCAGAAACTTTTCATACAATTCCGCCTCTGGTGTACCTGCCTCCGGCTGCCAGTTATATTGCCATCTCACTTGTGGCGGCAATGACATCAGGATAGATTCGGAACGGCCGCCGGACTGCAAGCCAAACAAGGTGCCACGATCGTAAACCAGGTTGAATTCCACATAACGGCCACGCCGGTATAACTGGAAATTACGTTCACGTTCTCCATAGGGCATGTCCTTCCTGCGTTCGACGATGGGCATATAGGCTTTAAGGAAATGATCGCCAACACTCTGCATGAAGGCGAAACATTTTTCATAACCCCATTCGTTGAGATCATCGAAAAACAGGCCGCCGATGCCGCGTGGCTCCTGCCGGTGCTTGATGTAGAAATATTCATCACACCATTTTTTGTATTTCGGATAAACATCCGCACCGAATTCCTTGCAGGCATCCTGTGCAGTCTGATGCCAGAGACGCGCATCTTCCCTGAATCCGTAATAAGGAGTGAGATCAAAACCGCCGCCAAACCACCAGACCGGTTCCGTGCCTTTTTTCTCGGCGACGAAAAAACGTACATTCATATGCGTGGTTGGCACATAGGGATTCAGCGGATGGAACACCAATGAATCACCCAGGGCCTGAAATGATCTGCCCGCGAGTTCCGGTCTTTGTGCTGTTGCTGATGCTGGCAATCCGGCGCCATAAACATGCGAAAAATTGATGCCCGCCTGTTCAAAGATCCGCCCGTCACGCATGACCCTGCTGCGGCCACCACCGCCTTCCGGACGTTGCCATTCATCCTCAATCAACACCAGTTTGTCATCCATTGCCATCAGGGCACTGGTAATACGTTCCTGAAGTTGCAACAGATAATCCTTGATAAGGCCTATATTCATCATTTTCAACCGGGTACTAATGGCAAGAATTCATTCAAGCAGGTATCCTATTCACTTTTCCGGAATTAAGCCATGAGCAAGAGCAAGCGTAAAGTCAAAGTCAATCGCGGCACCAAGGAAACCCAGATTTCAGTCAGTCTTGATCTGGATGGCCAGGGCAAGGCTGAGCTCGACATTAAAATTCCGTTTCTGGAACACATGCTGGATCAGGTGGCCCGCCACGGTATGTTCGATATTACCATCAAGGCCAAGGGCGATCTTCAGATCGATGCCCATCATACAGTTGAAGACGTAGGGATTACCCTGGGACAGGCATTTACCCAGGCACTGGCAGATAAAAAAGGCATACGCCGTTATGGTCACGCGTATGTGCCACTGGACGAGGCTTTGTCACGTGTGGTGCTGGATTGCTCAGGCCGTCCTGGACTTGAATATAACGCCAAATATCCACGGGCGCGGATCGGTGAATTCGATGTGGACCTGATCTTTGAATTCTTTCAGGGTTTTGTAAACCACAGCATGATCACCTTGCACATTGATAACATCCGCGGCCGTAATGCCCATCATATTGCCGAGACTATCTTCAAGGCGTTCGGCCGTGCCCTGCGCATGGCGGTGGAACTGGATCCGCGCATGAAGGGCGTTTTACCTTCTACGAAAGGTAAACTCTAAATACAACCTTTACTTTAATTTTGTCATTTCGACCAACGGGAGAAATCTGGTTTTGAGTAATAGTAAAAATGGATTTCTCGCGGAGTTTATCCTGAGCGTAGCTGAAGGACCTGAAATGACAAGTTGCTTAAATTCTGATTAACCACATGTCTACCGTCGTTGTAATCGATTACGGCACCAGCAACCTGCGCTCGGTCGCCAAGGCGCTGGTATTTGTCGCCGGGAACAAGCACAAGATCATAATCAGCGATCAAACCGAACAGATCCGTTCAGCAGATCGCGTAGTGTTTCCCGGCCAAGGCGCGATCGGGCAATGCATGCAGAGCCTCAAAGAAAAAAATCTTGATGAATTGATTAAGGAATCAATTCGCACCAAACCTTTTCTCGGCATTTGTCTCGGCCTGCAATCATTAATGGATGAAAGTGATGAAGATGGCGGCACGAAAGGTCTTGGTATCATTCCGGGCCGCGTCCTGCGTTTTAAAAATAATATCAAGGATGAGAACGGCGATACCTGCAAAATCCCGCACATGGGCTGGAACCAGGTTAATCAATCCAAACCACATACCTTATGGAAAGACATAGATGATGGCGCACGCTTTTATTTTGTGCATAGCTACTATGTTGAACCAACGAATGAATCTGATATTGCGGCAACGACAGATTATGCAGTGAATTTCACCTCGGTGTCCGCGCATGATAATATTTTTGCCACACAATTTCACCCGGAAAAAAGCCAGAAGGCGGGACTGACGCTATTAAAAAACTTTCTGGTTTGGAAAATATAATGAAAAAAACATTATATTGTTAATATTTACCTGACTTGCCGGGCCGTTCTTATTTATGCTTAGGCTTATGCCTGTTGTCTGGTTTGCCTTTGTTCTTCCTGTCTTTTTTCCGGTCTATTTTTCCGCCGGATACTTCATTAAGGCGCGTAATATTCAACTGGCGGCCAGCCACCCAGGTTTTTTTCAGATCACGGAAAACATCCTTTGGCATGCCTGAAGGTAAATCCACCGTGCTGTAATTGTCATAAATGGTGACTTTTCTTATGTAACTGCTATCAAGACCGGCTTCATTGGCGATGGCACCGACGATGTTACCTGCCTTGACCTCATGCTTGCTACCGACTTCAAGCCGGTAACGTTCCATATCTTCATCCGGCTCAGGCAGCATCCTGTTTTCTGGATCTTGCTTTTCTGTTTTTGGTTTGTGTTTGTTTTTTTGATCAAACTTGCTGCCTTCCGAAAAATGTTTTTCCCTGTTACGCTGTTTTTCAGGCCTGTCTTTTTTCCTTTCGGACTGTTCAACACGAATATTCTTTTCCAGCAGTAACGGCACATCGCCCTGTAACAGTTTTGCCAGGGCTGCGGCAATATCCAGCGGTGGCAGGTTTGTTTCACGCTGAAATTGTTCGATGATGTTATTAAATAAACCGAGATCTTCGTTTGCAAGTGTGTCAGAAATACGTTGCTTGAAACGTGTAATGCGTTCGTTATTAATGGATTCTGTAGTTGGCAGATTGATTATTTCTATTTTTTGCCGTGTTGCTCTTTCAATCGACTGCAACATGTGCCGTTCGCGTGGAGTAACGAACAGGATGGCTTCACCTGTGCGTCCGGCCCGACCGGTGCGGCCGATACGATGCACATAGGCTTCAGTGTCATTCGGGATATCGTAATTGATCACATGGCTGATGCGTTCTAGATCCAGTCCGCGGGCTGCCACATCGGTCGCCACAAGAATATCCAGCTTGCCGGATTTAAATTTATTGACTGTCTGTTCACGCATCTTCTGGGTGATGTCGCCATTTAATGCGGCACAATCATAACCACGGGCTTCCAGTTTTTCTGCAAGCTCGACGGTTTCGATCTTGGTACGCACAAAGATCAATATGCCGTTAAATGTGGTTGCCTCAAGTATCCGGGTCAACGCATCCAGTTTCTGGTTGCCGTGGACCAGCAGGTAACTCTGCCGGGTCGCCTCCACTGTAGACGTTCGGGTTTTGATCGTGATGTGTTCCGGATCAGTCAGGTATTTCTTCGAAATCCTGCGTATGGGATCGGGCATGGTGGCGGAGAACAATGCGACCTGATGCTGTGAGGGGGATTGCTCCAGGATCCACTCCACATCATCGATAAAACCCATGCGCAACATCTCGTCACCTTCATCCAGCACCAGGCAGATCAAGCCATCCAGCTTCAAGGTGCCACGGCGCATATGGTCCATGACCCGGCCAGGTGTGCCCACGACTACATGCACTCCGCGTTTCAATTGCCGGAGTTGCACACCGTATTCCTGCCCACCATAGATCGGCAGGACGTGGAATCCCTTTATATGTGCGGCATAACGCTGGAATGCCTCGGCAACCTGGATCGCGAGTTCGCGGGTGGGCGTGAGTACCAGTACCTGTGGCGATACTTTTTTGAGATTAATCCGGGACAACAGCGGCAAAGCAAACGCCGCAGTCTTACCGGTGCCGGTCTGGGCCTGACCCACGACATCACGTCCGGCAAGAATGTGGGGTATGACCTGGGTCTGAATGGGAGTAGGTGTTTCGTAGCCGACATCTTTCAGTGCCTGCATTACCGGTGCGGCAAGTCCTAAATCACTAAATGCAGGGCTGGATGATGAATCAGTTGACATGATGGTTACCTTGGAAAAATGTAATGTAAAGAGAGGCAGGATTGACTCCGGCAATTCCCCGCGCGGCTGCTATGAAAAGGGCGTGCAGTATATGCCTTAATCAGGAAATTTACTATCCTATCCCATAGCTAAGGTGTACCGGTTTCATGCGCTATGGCACGGTGACCGATATCCGTGCGGTAATACATGCCGTCCCAGTTGATCATACTGATG
>MGYU01000030.1 GCA_001801885.1 Gammaproteobacteria bacterium RIFCSPLOWO2_12_47_11 | reverse complement strand
GTATCGATGATCCTGCCAACCTCAGAGCAATATGCTCTGTGTGCAATGAAGGTGCCTCAAACCTTACCTTGGAACGGCCTTCAAAACTGAAGTTATTATCACAGACAAGGCGCGCCAAAAGTGATGACCAGCTTGAACTTTTAAAATGGCTTGTTCAGAAGTATCCGAAACAGGCAAAACGATTCTTTGATGACGGATAAACTGACATCAGAAAAACGAAGCCGCAATATGAGCCGTATTAAATCCAAGAATACGGAACCAGAGATCATTATAAGAAAATTAATTTATCGCCTAGGCTACAGATTCAGACTACACAGAAAAGATTTGCCGGGAAAACCAGATATAGTTTTCCCATCCAAGAAAAAAGTAATATTTGTTCATGGATGTTTCTGGCACCAGCATCCTGATAAAAAATGTCTTGATTCAAGACTGCCTAAATCTAACAAAGACTATTGGGCTCCCAAGCTTCAGAGGAATAAAGATAGAGATAAGCAAGCAAAGAAAAATTTAACACGGCTAAAATGGAAATACATCGTTATTTGGGAATGTGAAACAACTAAATCAGAAACCTTAAAAAACAAAATACATAAATTTCTTGCTTCTACACATTCATAATGTGATGCATTATACATTTCCACAGACACAGCTTTTCTATACTTTAATTAAGTATCAACTGTAACCACTTGCAATTATGACTGATATCACCGTTGAAAGGACTGACAATTCGACCAACCGCTACGTATTCCAGATGCTGGATCCGGAAACTCTGGTGCAAACCCTTTTTGATGCCATTGAATATGAATGGTCAAATAATGCTCTGGAAATAATTATCCAGGAACTCAGCAAGAAAGGTTATGACCATCGGCACCTGCTGCTCATGGTTGAGGAAAAGTTCGGCAAACCGGCTGCATTGAAAGTTATCCGTATCATATTCAAACAGTAATAATTCATACAATGGATTATTAGTGCCTTCCACATACGAGAAAATTTACGCTGTTGTAAAAAAGATTCCCTATGGCCGTGTAGCCACCTATGGCCAGGTAGCCGGACTCGCCGGTATTCCGAGACAGGCACGCCAGGTCGGCTATGCACTCAACCATTTAACCGATAATGACATTCCCTGGCACCGGGTGATCAACGCCAGGGGCGAGATCAGCGGCCGCAGCAATCCGGATTATGCAAGACTGCAAAGAATATTACTCGAAGAAGAAGGCATCACATTCAGTCCTGATGGCAGGACATCTCTTACCCGGTTCCTCTGGAAACCGTAATAAAATTTCTTGCTGGCTGGTGAACCATATATACTATGCACCCCATTGCCAGCCGCCCCCAGAAAATAAATTAATAAATTAAGGGGCCACTTTTTTTGTTTTATTAGCCGGAAAATGTGATGACTAATGCCTGATACAGATACAGCAAAAAAACTGCAACAGAAGCCGGCAACCGATATTGCCGACGCTGTCAGTTACCGGATTGGTATTATCGGCGGCGGTCAACTCGCCAAAATGACCGCGATGGCCGCATTACAACTGGGTTGTGATGTCGTCGTGCTGGAAAGAAAGAAAGTCAGCCCGGCTGCAACCCTCGCTACCCATTCCCTGATCGGTGACTGGGACTTACCGGAAGAACTGCTGAAACTCGCGGCACACGTGGATATCGTGACACTGGAAAATGAATTCGTGAATGCCGAAAGCCTCAAGGTATTAACAGATCACGGTTATACCCTCTTCCCCTCGGCAGGTACCATGGCCTTGATACAGGACAAATACTTGCAGAAACAGACCTACTCAGGTGCGGGAATTGGTGTAACGGAGTTCCGCGCAGTCTCCAGCCCCGATGACATAGAGTCAGCGGGCAAAGCATTTGGCTGGCCCATGATTTTGAAAAAACGCCGTAACAGTTATGACGGTAAAGGTAACTACACCGTTTCATCTGCGGCTGATATCGAACCGGCCTGGAAACAACTGGATGGCGCCGTCAACGAACTGTATATCGAGGCATATTGCCCGTTTACCATGGAGCTGGCCGTCATCATTACACTCTCACGTAATGGCGAGATGGTTACTTACCCGGTGGTGGAAACCATCCAGAAAGATCATATCTGCCATGTTGTGAAGGCCCCCGCCGCGATAGACAAGGAAGTTGCCGACCTGGCAGCGGAGACTGCACGCCGCGCTATTATCGAGATTGATGCTACCGGCAGTTTCGGTGTGGAAATGTTCCTTACCCAAGATAACAAAATCATCTTGAATGAGATTGCGCCGCGCGTGCATAACTCCGGCCACTACACCATTGAAGCCTGCGTCTGTTCACAGTTTGAAAATCATGTCCGCGCCATTCTGGGCTGGCCGCTGGGATCCACCCAGATGGTCCGCCCGGCCGCAGTGATGGTGAATCTGCTGGGGACAGACCTGGGTCCGGGGTATCCGGTCGGAATTGATCGTGCTCTGGTGGTTCCCGGTGCACATGTGCACATTTATGGTAAAACAAAGAGCGGTAAAGGCCGCAAGATGGGTCATGTCACTGCTGTGTCTGATACACTGGAAACCGCATATGCTGCAGCCAGACAGGCTGCTGAATACATTACCTTTGGAAACAAACCATGAAAAAGAAAAACCCTGTGGAAGTAGCCATCCTGATGGGCAGTGATTCCGACTGGCCAACACTGAAAGCCGCAGCTGATGTCTGTGCCGAGTTCAAGGTGGCCACCGAAGTACGTGTTATTTCGGCACATCGCACACCGCTGGACATGACAGAATATGCACGCACGGCTCACGAAAAAGGAATCAAGATCATTATTGCCGGCGCTGGTGGCGCGGCACATCTGCCCGGCATGATTGCGAGCCTCACCCCTTTACCAGTGATCGGCGTACCGGTGGAGAGCCAATCATTACAGGGCCTTGATTCATTATTATCGATTGCCCAAATGCCCGCAGGTGTACCGGTTGCGACAGTGGCTATTGGTGGCGGGCGAAATGCAGGTCTGCTGGCGCTGGAGATTCTGGCCACCAGTAACAGAAAACTCCTCGACAAGATAATTCAGTTCAAAGCTATCCTGGCAAAGGTATCCCGAGAGAAGGACCGCAATCTGAAGAAAAAGGTTTTCACTTCACGTAAAAAGTAATCAGCTATTCAGTGTCATCTGAATTTTACCAATTTATGAAAATGATGAATCGGACAGTGATATTTACACCTCCTTGCTATTTAATAAACTATGACCCAATTTCAATTCCAGGATCTTTTCTCCAGTGTTGCTAATCTATATACCAGATTCAGGCCCCGTTATCCCTCTGCCCTTTTTGAATACCTGGCTTCTGTCACTCTGAAAAAAGATGTCGCGTGGGATTGTGCAACCGGAACTGGGCAGGCGGCGGTAGTACTGGCACAGCATTTCGATCAGGTCATTGCGACCGATGCCAGTGCCGAACAGATTGCTCATGCGGAACAACACCCCCGCGTCCAGTATCATGTCAATCCCGCAGAGAAAAGCGGGCTGGATTCCGGGTGCATCGATCTGATTACTGTTGCCCAGGCGTTACACTGGTTTGATCTGCCGGCCTTTTATGCAGAAGCACAGCGCGTGTTAAAACCGGAGGGTGTACTGGCTGTGTGGACCTATGGCAAAATGGAATTTGATAATCCGCAGATGCGTTCTGTCCTGGGCCATTTCTATTTTGATACGGTCGGACCGTACTGGCCCCCTGAACGCAAACTGGTGGAAGAAGGTTATCGTTCACTGGCCTTCCCTTTTGATGAACTTCAAACCCCTGCATTCAAGATAGAAGCGGCCATGACGTTGGATGAAATTATGGGTTATATCCGCACCTGGTCTGCCACACAACGTTATCTGAAGGAACATGGACATGATCCTGTCCTGGAACTGGAACAGAAAATGAGTGAAATATGGGATGATCCTGGACTGCCGGAAACAGTCCATTGGCCGCTGGCCCTGCGCGTAGGCCGTGCTGGTACAGGTTAACATAACCAGGCTATCCTCAGGTTATTTCCTTCATCGTTGCTGCCGCATCATCCTTGTTATCCAGCAAGCTGATAAAAGATTCTATCTGTTCATAGAACAACCACCACGGTTTTACCAGCATCTCTGTCATCATACTGGCAAACGCATGGTCCAGATAACCACTCTGTGACAGGAAATCTGCAGAGTAATTGTCATTCTCCGGGACAGTGGATTTCAGCAATACCAGATTCTGGCAACGCAAGGCTTGTGCCAACCAGAGTGACAGGCTGTCCGATGAAATATCCCAGGTGGCCTTAATCGCCGGATTGTCAGCGATCATGTCGTAAGGGAACCAGACCGGAATTTCTTTTTTATTAAGCCAATTATGCATGGCTTCAATAGTATTTGCAGCGTGGAAACGTGGATCCAGTGAAGTGAGTAATGCTCCAAACTGTTCCATGGCGCGCAGTGCCATACGATGGGCGGTCGTATCGTCAATCTGCAATTCTTTCTGGAGATAGCGCACCTGATCGGCGAAAACACCACCGCCTGGAACGATGACAACGTTCCCTGCGCCATGATCCGCCAGTGTTTTTAATGTCGAAGGAAGATCGCAGGTATTGATCAGGCTGCCGCCCAGTTTAACTACCCACATCTTTTATCTCTTTTGTTTCCAGCAGATGCAGGAGTGCTGCGGCCTTGTCAAAGCATTCCTGGTATTCAGCCTCCATGACTGAATCAACCACGATACCACCACCCGCCCAGCAATACATTTTGCCGTCATGATAAAGCAGTGTACGTATGGCGATATTACAATCCATATTGCCATCAAACCCGATATAACCCAGGGAACCGCAATACACAGTACGCCGGTGTGGCTCCAACTCCTCAATAATTTCCATGGACCTCAGTTTAGGCGCACCGGTGATCGAACCACCAGGGAAACAACCGCGGAATAAATCCAGGGCATGTCGATCCGATCTGATCTGACCGGTGACCGTGCTCACCAGGTGGTGGACTGTTGCATAACTTTCCAGTGCAAAAAGTTTCGGCACCGATACCGACCCATTGATGCAATTCTTGCCCAGATCGTTTCGTAACAGATCAACAATCATCAGGTTTTCAGCGCGGTCTTTTTCACTCTCCAGTAATTCTACTGCCAATGCCTTGTCTTCATAGGCAAATGCGGAACGGCGGCGTGTGCCCTTGATTGGTTTGGTTTCCACCAGGCCATTGGTAACTTTAAGAAAACGCTCGGGAGATGAACTCAATACTGCACAGTCCGGCAGATTAAAGAACGACGCAAACGGCGCCGGGTTGATTTTTCGCAAACGCAGATAGGCATCCCAGGGTGAACCGCTGACCTTGATCATAAAACGTTGTGCAAGATTGACCTGATAACAATCCCCTTCTCGAATGTAGTATTTGATCCGGTCAAATGCCCTGGCATAGGAATCAGAATCCAGATTGGAAACAACCTTGCTGAGTGGAGAGAAATTTACCGGATGGCGGTTTACACCGGATTTAAACAATTGCAACAGGTCCTGCCATTGTTCGACGGTGCGCTGGTTGCGGCCATAACTGACCAGCCAGCTACGGCGTTGATGATGGTCAACCACCACTGCCCAGTCATACAGACCGATGGCCATGTCCGGTACCTGAATATCATTAAAGGCAATCTGTGGCAGATGTTCTATACGCCTGCCGAGATCGTAGGCAAAATAACCTAATGCTCCGCCACAAAAAGGGAGACCAGAGAAATTGTCCCGTTTTTCTCCCAGCAGATTTTTCAACAGGTTAAATGGGTCTTCAGTTGAATGTGTTTGATTGCCATCCTGATCTGTAATAATGGTTCGTTGATCGAATGTCATCAGGGTCGTGTAGGGACGGCCAGCGAGTATGTCGTAGCGCCCTGTATCCGTATACGGATACCCACTGTCCAGAAAGATGCTCCACGGTTCATGCGCAATCACGGAAAATACGGCAGACGAATCGCGTGGGTAAGGCAATTCGGTTAATTTGATACTCACACTGCTGACCTTGCCAGTTGTGCCACGGCTACGGCTGCCGCAGAACGTGCGGCATGTGGTTTGATCTCTGCGGAGGCATCCAGTATTTCAGCAAAATCCATATAGGTATCACCCGTATTCTGTGTCAGTTTTTTTACCAGAAATCGTCCTGCGCCGGCACCTATCACAACCGGCTTGTCCTTTGCCGGCATGTTTGAACGCACCTGATCGAAAGCCCTGCTAATCTTTTCCAATTGGGTCTCTGCAATGAAATGTGCAACCTTGTTCCACATATCTGTATTTGCTTGTTCACTGATATCAATGGCAAACATGCGTGCCAGGCGCCTCGCACTGTCTAACTGACATTTACCGGCCCCGTCCGCTGTAAGCATCATATCATCCTGTTCCTGCAACTCACCGGTCAAGCGGTAAACATCAGCCATGGTGGCAAATTGCTCGGCCAGCACCGGCTGCCTTCTGCCGTTGACCAGTGCATGTGATGTAATGGCCATGACCGGCGTACGTACAATACCGGTATAAACCAGTTCATTGCACGCCAACCTTTCATAATCAGTATAGCCGCGGTTCAGGAGCTGGCCTGCTGCAAATGGAATAATGTCTGTGGTCGTGCTGCCTATATCGACCAGTATCCCCTCTTTAATACTCTCCGCTATAAAACTGGCTGTGGCATGCCAGTTGGCAGAGGCTATCTCATTGACATACTGGTCCGTTTTGTTGGCATCAACCCACCCTGCCGGACCGGCATAAAACTGCATGTTGTCATTATTCAGCATAGTAGATGTTTTTGTAACGAGCGCTCTCAGGCCGGAACGACGGTCCCTGAATATATCCGACAACTCTGCCGTAGTCGTGATCGCATGAGTTGTTAATGTAGCGGGGAAATATTTTTTTGCATTTGCCAGGGCATCATCAAGAATATGCAAATCCCGCCAGATAGGTGTGGGGAATTGATGGGCGGCAATTACCTTTCCGGTATTATCAACATGCGCCATCTTGAGGTGTGCGCCCCCGATATCCCAACCAATAAATGCCCTTGTCTTCATGAAGTTTAAAACCTGACTGTAACTGGCTGATATTTTACCTGATGGAAGTCAGGGAAGCGTGCGTTTTGCATGAGTTTCATAATCATTTCGGCCGGATTCCTGCCCAGGGATGATCCCAGGCCGGCATAGGCAGTAGTCAGTCTGGGATTAATCTCCACCACGACCGGTCCCTGTTCCGCCATAATGAGGTCAACTCCTACATAGCCGGTCAGTCCATCAATTACACCGGCAATATCACGGGCGATCATTTCAAGCTCCTGATGATACACTCGCAAGCCATTCACAACGACACCGCTTAAATGTCCTTTGCCATTTTCAAACTTAAACAGTTGTTCATTGCAGGCCAATACCCGAGTCTGCCCCTGCAGACATAACATTGAAATGCTGGCCGGAATGCCGGGAATATATTCCTGCACAATATAATTTTTACTGTTGAGATAATTGATATGCCGTTGCAATGCAGAAATGTCATTGAACAGGTAACAACCTTCTGCACCCACACCATCATCCGGTTTAATGACCCACCCGGTCTTATTTGGGGAAAAATTATCAATATCATGCAATATCGGAACAGCAGGGATATTGTTAGTAATGAGATACTGAATGGTATTGGACTTGCTGGTGGTTAATTCCACAGCGGCGGAATTGCTACCCAGCAATAAACCACCACTTGCCTGTGCCATACAGGTCAGCTCATACAAAACGTTGGATGTTTCCGGTGCAATCAGCCAGACTGCCGCGCTATCCTCCATACACCGTTGCCAAGTTTGCCATACGTTTTTTCCGGGCTTGATGATTTCAATATTCCCGTTGATTTTTTCCAACCGCGGATCACGGGTGCAAATTATATTGTCAAAACCTGCATCCAGCAGATCCGATAATAATGCGGACAGCATAATATCCCCTTCCCGGGCCAATGCTGGAGGCAAATCCACATCCTGCATACCACCACCCGTGATAAACTCACAAATAAACAGACGCATAGTTTCCATTAATGCATATTATTCCAGTCATTGATATTTACCAGGGGCAGGTTGTCCATGCCGTACGTGGTCAGCGTGAACATTATCAACCTGTCCGATCCGGGCTCTGTGCAGGCAGTGATCCTTCTACTATTGTACAGGCAATACTCAATGTGTATTCCTTTACCACACTCTATATCGCTGACCTGGACAGCATCCGGGATAATACGGGAAACAGACGCGTTATCGATCAACTGCAACAACAATTTCCACAACTTGCGTTCTGGCTGGATGCCGGGAAATACAAAAAAGAGGATCTTATGGGCACATATCAGGATTCAATCACGCAAGTAATAGGCAGCGAAACAGGAGTGACGCCTGATATGCTTCGTGATTTGACTGCCAATGTGCCGGAGCTGGTTTTATCACTGGATTTTAAAGAAGGTGTATTTTCAGGTGATACAAGATTATTACAGCAACCTGAGATATGGCCGGAAAATATTATTATCATGAACCTCGCCAGAGTGGGTTTATCCGAGGGACCGGATATTGAATTATTGTATAAAACTAATGCATTATCGGCGGGGAAAAATATTTACATGGCAGGTGGCATCAGAAATGTGACAGATTTGCAGATGCTTGAGAATACCGGTGTTGCAGGTGTCCTTATTGCAACTGGCCTGCATACCGGGCAAATAACCCGCCAGGATATAACCGCACTGAAATAATATCGCCACCGCTCCTGCGCGGTCGCTATCAGCTATCCTCGATCGCCGTTCCTGACGCGGTTCACTTCCTCCATCCCTGGAGTCGTGCTTCCCGCAACATTAATACATCCCTGCATGTCGTCCACCGCCCGTGGCATATTGTATTAATGTACATCGCCGCTCCTGCGGCGGTTGCTATCAGCATCCTGCTTCACGCGACACTAATACATCCCTGTATGTCGTCCTGCATAAGCGGATACGACCGCCAGGGAAACGTACATGGATGTACTAATACTGCGATCACATGGATGTGAATGAGCAGTGCGGCGGAAGTGTCGAAGTCGCTACTACGCGTCCTGCGTCCGCGACATACAGTACTTCCCTGTACATAAATGTAGGGAACAATTTTCGACCCGTACATCCCGTACATACACTGCTCGTATGCTCCTGCACGAGCAGTGTACAGTACATCCTTGTACATAAAAAAATGCCCCGCAGAGCGGGGCATCATCATAGCAATGGCTGATTTTAATCAGCCTGACCGCACAGCTTATTATTATTATGCATGCGCTGCGAAAGGATGTGTTGCTGATCCTTTCTTAGCTACAACCTCGGATGACTTCGGTTCACGGGCAACTGCACGCTTGATGGATTCCTTAACCGCCTGATAGTTGTAGTCCTGTATCTTGTTGTTGTCTTCAGCCAACCAGTGAATGAATACACCGACGCAGATGAAAATATCATCAGCTTCATTCGCAGGTATAGTGCCGTCTTCAACACAATCCATTACTGCCATAGCGACAGCACGCTGTGCCGGACCGAACATTTGAACTGCCTGTGTCGCACCCTTGATGGTGACCTTGTTGAACAAAATTGTGTTTGGCTTACAGGCCAGGTTTGGAGCAACAACAGCCAGCAAAGTACTGAAACCATCTTTGTTGTTGGTCAAAGCATTACAAAAAGCCGTTTCAACAGCACTACCACGAGGCCCCATAATCAAATCAATATGGGCAACTTCGTTACCGTCACCAACCAGTGATTCACCAACTAATACTCTATCAATGACCGCCATCTTATTATCTCCTCCAGTTAGAAAGCCTAAGAGCTTGCTGAAAATAGACATCGCTGCTTTCCTATTGTTGAATTTATAAACTAAAAGGTTTTACCCTTACTTATTTTGCCGATTACACAGACTCAGGTCTGTAAACCTGCAATTCCTGTACTGCTCAATTCATATATCAATACACTGGCCGCCGTCAGATCAGCGGAAGTACCAGGATTGATATTTAAATTTTTCAGTTCCTTGTCAAACTCCAGCAATGCTGTGACAGCATTGTCCGGATTTGTGTGTTGTTTAAACTGTGTAGCGATTGCAATCGCCTTTATTCTTGTTTGCTCTGCTAACTGATTGCCGAATTTGCGTACTATGTGAGAGTCTGCAAAACCCGCCAGAAAGGTCAGATAACATGCAACTGCCGCCCATTCTACACGATTCCAGCGTGAGGTGAATTCTTTTATACAGGCCAGTCCTGCCATAAATATATCATTGAACCCTGTAACATATTGTTTGGCAATAAAATCACGCTGTTGGGCTGCAGCCATCGCCTCCTTTAAACTGCAATCCGGTGATAAATTTACGTCAAATTTATCACTATGTCCAAGTCCACCGGGATTTGCTTCCCGGATGGCCTGGAATATCAATCTGGAATCAGTCTTGTTAACAGCTTCAAGTAAAATCTTAAGGTTGTTTTGCAGCGCAATATCTGAATTTGTTCTAGTTTTCTCTGCTGCCATGATGATAGGAGCAGCCAGTAAAACCATGCCGAGATTGGTATTACACCCAACTTTTTCCCTGGTGATTATTATACTTTGCAACACCCGTTCACCCAGAGAAAGATTTTGATTGCACAGGATTGGACTCACCAGTTCAGCACTCAACACAAAATCATCTATCGTCATTCCGTGACCACCGGCATAGCGGCTGACATTTCCCGGTTTCAGTGCGTTGACTTCTGTGAGGAAACTCGACAAAACAATTTTGCCGAGATCTTTGTTATGCATCGCAGTTGTCATCAGGACAATACAGTCAGTGCATGTCTTTCTCCAATACACCGGACAAAGTCATCTATCAGACAACCGGCAATGTTAAAATCAGTGACCCCTTGCAGACCAAACCAGGCCGGAATGCTGTTAACCTCTATCACCTGTAATTTGCCGTTGTTATCCGGGATGAGATCAACGCCGGCATAATTGATATTCACAGCTTGCACAGCAGCCTCTGCAAGCTGGGCCAGACCGTTATCTATAGCCAGATGCTCGCATCTGGCGCCCTGGGCCCGGTTAGTGATCCATTTGTCACTGCAGCGCCGCATGGCAGCAATGGCCTTGCCGTCGATAACAAAAACGCGAATATCAGACCATTCAGCGTTGCTTCGTTCAAGGAATGACTGTAAATAATAAAGGCTGGCAAATTTTTCATCGTGTATTAATCCGGTATCAGGTGTAATGCGATGCACACCTATCCCCTGTGAACCGAATAAAGGTTTCAGTATCAGCGTTCTGCCTTGAGCAAATTCCTGGCCGCAGATCTGCTGTGCGTGTTCCATCGACTCCAACACCCAGGTATTGGGCGTGGGCAGTCCCGCCATCTTGAGCAATAAGGTGGTCATGGCCTTGTCCACAGTGTGCTCAATGGCATGTGGATCGTTGTATACCGTAATCCCCATATTAACCAGGGCATGCAGGATATCCAGCCGGAAAATCACCTGATCCAGTGTGCCACCGGGTACACCACGCACAAACACACCCAGTGGCAACCTGTGTTCAAAACCAGGTATGCGCACTACCTGATCGGTACTATCAAACGTAAATTGACATTCAGTCAGTGAAAGATAATGTGCACCCAGCCCATGATTTTTCAGGGCATTGACCAGTTCGCGCCCATGCCAACCTGGGTCGTCAGTGACTATCGCTATTTGCGGGATGAGTTCAACCACACTTGTTACTGAAAGATTTATCCAGTAATTCCTTGTCTATTTTACCGGCATGGAAAGTCTTTCCACTCAACAGAGATGTTACGGCAACACGCGCCGGGCTGAACAACATGGGATCAATCTTGTAAAAGTTATAACCTGCGTCCTTGAATACATCACCGAAAGGCTTGCCATAATCACTGGAAGCGCTGCTGGGCAATTTGTTTGCAAGATCTTCTACATCTTTATCATCAGCATACACAAACAGATGCACCTGACCGGCAAAGAGTATTGCATCATTGGTACGGCTCATGGCAGTCATGTAGTCACTTGATGGTGGACATATCGGTGCACTGCCCGCTCCATCGATCACCTTTCTCAGCGGGAATCCCAGTGCATGGGTCTTGTGCAAGGCTGTTTCCAGCACCCGTGCAACGACTTGCATGCTTCCACATAAACTTGAAGTGGGTGTAATGATGAGTGCCAGTTTTTCAGTTGCTATGTCGCATTGCTGGCTGATCCTGTCTGCAACCTCTACCGGAGGCAAAGTATCTGCCTCAATCACGACACAGGCACTGTCCGCCTGGTCCCGGTAATGGATATTATCAAACAACTCCTCCTTGCTGCCTATGGCCCGCCCTGGACCGGAAGCCATCGCATTAAAGGCGTCCTTGCCTTCACCGTGGGACAACTTCCAGCCTGCATACTGACTGGCAAGACAGGCAACCACAGGATGCGAAGAATGGACATCAACATGCCATGACCATTTATCATAATTGGTGGAGGCACGTAATTTCACACTACCCAGCCCCCCCAGACAAATTTCGGCAATACGGCGGCCTGCTTCCAGACCACCAGTCACTTTCATACCTGCATCAATGACTTGTGTGCCATTGGCCAGTTCAGAAACAGCAAGTCTCAAGGGGATCGCATCGGCAATCAATGACTGCACCAGCGGTGCTGTGAGTTTATTTACACTGGGATATTTTCTTTCTTGCATATTCACTCCTGTGAATTAACGGTAATATTTTTCTTGTTGTTTTCACGCGGCCAGCTTTTGCATGGGCAGAAGTTGCCGCAGTACCTGTGTCCTGTTTTCCAGCAGATGATGAATACAATGGATGTTTTCCGCATGCGCCTGGATCATACACACCGGATTATCCTTCCTGATTACCCTGCCTGACACGGGTCTGTCAGTTGCCCATAATGGCCAGACAAATTCAGGCAAGATGAAATCCTCTGCTGCATATATCACCTTGTGTGCAAAATATATTTTGCCTGTATCAGGTGAGAATTCAAGTCTCCCCTGACAAGCCAGGATATGTGCCTCAAACAGACTGTTAGCGCGCTCATGCAATTCAAAGGTGGCCGTCGGCCTTGGATTGATCTCCAGAATATGACATTGATCGTTTTCATCAACGATTAAATCCATGCCACACAGCCCCTTGAGTTTTAATGCCTGCACCAGTGTATGGGTGATTTCCCCGAGTTCAGCGGACAGCTGTGTGCCAATCTCAGGTAATGTAACCGCACCCAGATAACGGTAATCATCTTTTTCTGACGTGACTGGCCATATTTCATTGATGCCAATCAATTGGCAGTTTTTGCCATTCGCCAAAAATACCACGGACAAAGCACGGCCTACTATTTTCTTTTGCAGGTAACTTTCCGATGGCAGTGCACCGCCCTGCACGTATCCTGAGATATGGTCGCCACCCGCACCACCCGTGTGTTTTAACAACCACTTTCCCTCAATGACACGATTTCCCAATGCAACTTCCGGATGGGGAATGCGCAGTTTATCCAGTAAATCAAAAAACAGGACAGGATCCTTGCAGGCCCTGACCGTCTCTCCATCGTTTCCATACAACGGCCAGTGCCGGTTGATAAATTCCAGTATATCGGTATGTGACTCCAGCCCGCTGCCAGTGACAACACCAGCAAACTTCAGGTTAGAATATTCATGAATAATATCTAGTAACTTATTGATATCTAGTATTTTACTATCACTTTCTATCAACCTGACATCACTGGCAACAGCTTGTGTATCCAGATCTGCGAATCGATCTACGACACAAGTTTCAATCCCTGCCTTGGCTGCCGAGCAGGCCAGCGCGCGCGCAGATTGTGCAATGACCAGCCAGGGTTTATTGCGCGGCATACTTCCTTGCCGCTTCAAAGGCCTGCACATGTTCCAGATATAAAGGTTTGTCGGTGGTCTTCATCATCTCGAACATCCTGTGATGGACCTTGTATTTCACATTTCCAATGGCGAGCGCCCCAATCCCCACTGCCTTGTTGGGAGTAAAATCCAGTTCCTTGCCCATGTCGTTGACATCTACACCCTCGATCCCCAGCGGTGGAACAGCGTTCACATCGGCTGCAACCACCATTTTTTTCGCATGTTTTAACTGGGCTTTGGACAAGATCTTGACCCCGGCCTTGGCCGTACCCACCATGACATCTGATGTTTCCAGCATATAGAGAATAGCGGCTTCCGATCCAAAATCTTCACCTTGCATATTCACATCAAAACGCTTGTTATATTCATCCGCAGCTTCCTGACCTACTTTTTTCCCGCGATGAGAGGCAAGAAAGACATTCCCACCACAGTTGGCAGCCAGGATACCGGCGCAGATTCCCACAGGCCCGGTGCCGCCCAGGATATGGATATTCTTGCCTTCCAGGCTGTCACCTGTTTTCTTTTTAACCCAGACCTCTATACAGGCCACCAGTGCGGCTGCCGTGGTAATCGCACCACTTGGATCAGCAAATACCGAAACCTCAAAGGGTGGTACCATGGCCGCCTTGGCCCGATGCAACATATCCAGGGCCAGACCGAATTCACGTCCACCGATAAAAATACCGGTACGTTTTACCCCGGTCGGTCCCCGGGAAAAAATAGTGTCCTGGGTCAAGGCATGCACGTCACCAAGGCCAACCTCTGAATAGGGAATCACACCATCAAACTCGGCCTCATAGGCCATGTTGACATCAAATGGGCTAACATTTCTGGTCGGATTGAAAATATGCAACAGATACGGATCTTTCATTATTTTTTCCCTTAGGTCTTCTGTTATAGATTAAATATTCTTGAGCTTAAGATTATTGTTTGCAGCAATATTATCGATTCTTATTTCAGCCTTCTGATTACGGGCCCTGCATACCTTGAATTTCAGGCTGGATTCATCCTGCCACTTGTCACGGGCCTGTTTCAGGGCCTGATAGGCCTGGGTTTCATTGGCAAACAAGGCAAAACCGGTCGGCCCCCATGAGCTCTGCCCTATTCCTTTGGCCCCTTGTTCAAGCAACCAGGGCAGGATTTGTGCTACTGTCTGGCTGTAGTAACGGCCACCCTGGGCCGGGGCAAAATGATCCCCGACATAATGCTGTATTTCGGTAATTGCGGCACCAAACAGATCGCAATTTTCTTCGGCCAACGCAGGAAGTAATTGCATCAGTGTGAGCCTGCACAGGTATTCCGTGGTCTGTTCCGGCATCGGTGGCAAATTCTGAAATGTCTCTGTTTCCGAATTCCCATGGACTCCCTGTAAGTTGATATCGAAGATCAGGAGAAGACGCCAGGCCTCGGGAAAATTGAGATGGCTTATAATAGGTGGCACCTCGGTAGTCTCGCCCCGTCCGCCATCAACCAGAAATCCACCCATGGAAAATGCACCTACACCAATACCTGAGCGTACACCCCGATCCATAATCTCAGCTATCTTTCTTGTACTAAGTACTTTGCCATAAATATTGGCAATTGCTGTACCCACCGCGAGCGACAATTGTGTTCCCGAGCCAAGTCCCGCATGTTCAGGAATCGCTTGCTTAATAATCATCTTAACACCTTGTTTTTCATCAATATATTCAAGAATCTTGCCAGCATACACACTGGCACGACTACTAGAAGGGCCCTGGATTATGACGTCTGGAGATGCAGACGCAACAATGTGTGTAAATAGTTCATCTAAGCAGAGGCCCAGGCTCCCAAAACTCCTCCCCAAACCACCATGCATATCAACAAATCCAAGATGTAATCTGGCAGGTGCTATAACTTTTACTGTTTTGTTCTCTGATATCTGTTGTTTTTCTGTTTTCATCTTAATTGTGACTATATTTTCTGAATAGCAGCTTATGACCCATCTATAAAATCAGCCAAAAACTTGTTTATTCTACTTCAACTCTGATGATCGAGATACTCTAAAAGATTACCTTAAAACGGTACCACTACAGTACTTGTGGTCTAGTGAAATAATCCTCTTTTTTTTAGAATTTTGATCTAAATCAATAAAATAGTGGAAAAAACTGTGCTACCATTTAATCACTATTCGAGGGCTGGATCGTATATTCACTTTTTTATGCGCCCGATATTGCGCCGCATGAGGAATGATGGATATAAACTACCGCATTAAGCGTAGGTTTAAGATTATAACATTCCGGTAAACAGCACTATGAATAGAGAAGCAGATAGTCCTTTCCCAAGAGTGGAATACCTCCGCCCTATTCTAAAGAAACTGGCCTCAGATTCTTCAATCGAGGAAATACCGGACCCAACCAACTTGGAAATCATCTGAGGACCGCTGTTATGACTGATCTGACCCTTTCCAACGGACTCTCCTTCAAGGATTTATATGATATTGATGGACTGGTGCGTATCGATAGCCTGTTCCTGGATAATCTGCGCCAGATCGATGAAGATTTGCACAAGCGGTTAATTGAGACAAGAAAGGCACCAAATAATCTGGAACAAAAAGAGATATCAGACTTGATGCTGGCACTTGCGCCACACCTGGACTCATTTTTGGTAGGTCTGTTTAACATTGGTGATGCCGCATCAAGCCTGAAAACCAAACAAAAAAACCTGGATAATCTCTACGACTGCAAGCGCCTTTTCGTACAACGCCAGTCCGCTAAAGAATACCCCCAAAACGAGGCTGAAACCTTTGACGGTCCGGCACTCGCCGGTGAACTGGAGAAGCTGTTTGGCACATCCCTCAACGAAGTTACATTTGCCAATTATGTGATGACCTGGCAGGAAGACAAAGAGGCCAACGCTGAAGCCCTCGACCTGGCCAGCCGTTATGCCGCCTGGGCATTATATACAGAAGCCGGACATGCACGTCACAAGAATGATGTCCTGTTCCGACAACCGGGCAAGATTGCTTTTATGAACCTGGTCTCCACCTCAACGATTGAAGAGCACAATATTTCCATGAAGGTGATGGGCGACGGAGAAATTTACCATCGAGACGGCTTCGCATTGACAGATAATGGAATGGACCTTGTGGGTGGTCTGGATCATGCAAACTATTGCGTGATCTGCCACGAACGGGGCAAGGACTACTGCCGTAAGGGTTATCCAGATAAAATAACCGGTAAGTTCTCAATAAATCCATTAAATGTTCCTCTTACAGGCTGCCCACTCGAACAACGTATTTCTGAAATGCATCGCGCCAAGATGGATGGGCATTCGCTTGCGGCACTTGCCATTATCGTTGCCGACAATCCAACCGTGCCCGCTACGGGACACCGCATCTGTAACGATTGCATGAAGGCCTGTATCTATCAGAAACAGGATCCGGTCAATATCCCTCAAGTGGAAACCCGTATCCTGAAGGATATTCTTGCTCTACCCTGGGGCTTTGAAATCTACAGCCTGATGACGCGCTGGAATCCTCTGAATTTTAAACGGCCTCTTCCTCTGGCAGAGTCAGGCTACAAGATTTTGATCGTGGGCCTGGGACCGGCCGGGTTTTCGTTAGCCCACTTCCTGATGAATGAGGGACACACAATTGTAGTAATAGATGGATTGAAGATAGAGCCGCTGGCACCTGAAATTTCCGGGGTTACACCTTTCGGGGAGCGAGTCTCCTTTGTTCCAATCAAGGATATTTCGACACTTTATGAGTCCCTGGACGAACGATCCCAGGCCGGATTTGGTGGCGTCGCCGAATACGGCATCACGGTTCGCTGGGACAAAAACTTTCTCAAAGTGGTCCGGCTTATAGTTGAACGGCGAAGCGCATTCAGTATGTTTGGCGGGGTCCGTTTTGGCAGCTCGATCACTGCTGAGTCTGCATATGAGATGGGATTCGACCACATTGCACTCTGTCTGGGTGCGGGTAAACCCACATTCCTTGATGTTCCCAACGGACTGGCCCGGGGGGTGCGCCAGGCATCAGACTTTCTGATGGCGCTACAACTTACCGGCGCGGCGAAAAAAGATTCCGTTGCAAACTTGCAGATCCGCCTGCCAGCGGTAACCATCGGCGGTGGCCTGACTGCAATCGATACGGCCACTGAGATTTTGGGTTACTACGTGCGCCAAGTTGAGAAATTCCTGGAACCCTACGAGAAACTGGCCGCAGAAACCGATGAGGATTCGGTACGGGCCGCCTATACGGAAGAAGAATTGACCATCGTCGACGAATTCGTTGGCCATGCCCGGGCGCTCCGTGCTGAGCGGCAAGCGGCTGCAAAAGAAGGACGCGAACCCAGCTTTATAGAGCTTCTCAACAGCTGGGGTGGTTCGACCATTGCTTATCGCCGCCAGATGACCGGTTCCCCCAGTTATCAGTTAAACCATGAAGAAATCATAAAGGCCCTTGAACAGGGTATCCGCTTCGCCGAATTACTGGCACCCACCGCAGTCGATGTCGATGAATATGGCCACGTCAGGGCGGTGCAACTGGAACGCCAGACTATCGGTGAAGACGGACGGCCAAAGTCAACAGGCGAACATGTATCACTGCCTGCACGCTCGCTGCTGGTAGCCGCCGGTACGCAACCCAATACTGTGCTGGCACGGGAACACCCTGGTTTTGCCGAGATCGATGGCAAGTACTTTCAGGCCTACGATGAGGACGGCAACAAGGTCAAGCCCGAGTGGTCAACCAAACCGGAAAACGTGCATATCCTGATGAACCTCCGTGATGATGGACGGGCGATGAGCTTTTTCGGTGATTTGCATCCATCATATGCGGGCAACGTGGTCAAGGCCATCGCCAGCGCCAGACAGGGCTACCCGGTGATCAACCGGATGCTGGGCAAGATTGAACCGTCCCCGGTATCATCCGCTGAACTGGTAAGGTCGCTCAACGACGGACTAAGGCCTGTAGTCCGCGAGGTTAAACGACTGACCCCGACCATAGTCGAAGTTATTGTCCATGCTCCGCTACCCGCCAGGGCATTCAAGCCCGGACAGTTTTACCGTCTGCAGAATTACGAGGCCAACGCCGTGAAGGTCAACGGTACCACCCTGGCCATGGAGGGGATTGCACTCACCGGCGCCTGGGTAGATCGCGAACAAGGACTGATTTCTGTTATCGTGTTAGAAATGGGTGGCTCCTCAAACCTGTGTACCATGCTTAACCCCGGCGAGCCTGTGGTACTTATGGGTCCCACTGGCGCCCCCACTGAGACACCAGGCGACGAGACTGTACTCTTGCTGGGTGGCGGTCTGGGCAACGCTGTCCTGTTTTCCATTGGTCAGGCGTTTCGTCAGGCCGGCTCAAAAGTACTGTACTTTGCCGCCTATAAGACAGTACATGATCGCTACCATATCGAGAACATAGAGGCTGCCGCCGATGAGGTCATCTGGTGCTGTGACCAGGCCCCCGGTTTTGAACCCGGAAGACCGCAAGACCGATCGTTTGTCGGCAACGTCGTCCAGGCGATGGTAGCTTATGCCAAGGGCGAACTGGGCGAGGTCAAGATACCGCTCAACACTGGCAACCGTATTCTCGCCATTGGTTCGGATTTAATGATGAACGCGGTGCGCGAGTCCCGACACACGGTCCTGAAAGAATACTTGAAACCCGATCACATTGGCCTCGGCAGCATCAACTCGCCCATGCAATGTATGATGAAAGAGATCTGTGCTCAATGTATGCAGCCACATCGCGATCCGAAGACCGGTAAAGAATCTGTTGTTTTCTCGTGCTTCAACCAGGATCAACTCCTGGATGAGGTAGTATTCCCTGCCCTGCGCCAGCGCCTGTGCCAAAATGCAGTACATGAGAAACTGACTCGCCACTGGATCGCGCATTGCCTGGAGAAGGTGCAACAGGATCAGCATGTGAACTGAGTCGGCAATGGGTACTTTTCATACTGATTAATAAAATAGAATTTATACTTTTAAATATGACTTAATAACAGGATGCACAAATCAACAATATCGGTGGAAATATAATGACAGAGACCATGATATTAATTCCAGGGCGCACCAATGAGCAGGGAACAGCCTTAAATAAGGGAAAATTTAAACAAGAGTATCAGACGGAAACTGCCATGCTGGACATCAACACGGATGAGATGAAACGCCTTGGATTAGAGGAAGGTGACCAGGTACGTCTGAGTAACGAGGTTGGAGAGACCGTCGTAACCTGCAGGGGAAAGAAACCAGAAGATTTACCAAATGGTGTGTTATTCATCCCCTACGGTCCACCCACAACCCATTTGATGTCCGGTGAAACCTATGGCAGTGGCATGCCAGTCTCCAAGCACATGGAAGTAACGATAGAAAAAATAGCTGTTAAATGATCGAATACAATTGATTAGCGAGGATATGTCATGAGTGAAAATACCCGAATAGTAAAGAATGCGACCTGTACCTTCTGCGGTTGCCTTTGTGATGACATGGAACTCACGGTAGACATTGATGAAAACCGTATTACCAAAGCCAAGAATGCCTGTACTCTGGGGCGGGCCTGGTATGCTGAGCACGTTATTGAAGATCAACCGGCGGCAATGATCGACGGCAAGGAGGTCAGTGTCGAAGCAGCAATAGAAGAAGCTGCCCAGGTACTGACAAGGGCAAAGTTCCCCATAATCTATGGCTTAAGCGATACCACTTCTGAAGCCCAGCAGGAGGCGGTTGCCATAGCTGACTACATGCACGGCACTATCGATACCACGACATCGGTTTGTCATGGGCCAACCGGTATGGCGTTCCAGGGGGTTGGCGAAAGCACCATGACACTTGGCGAGGTGAAAAACCGGGCCGATCTGGTCATCTTCTGGGGAGGCAATCCCGCAGTATCCCATCCACGCCTTTTCACGCGCTATGCAGTGACAACCACAGGCATGTTTACCCCGGGCGGAAAGAAGGATCGAACTATCGTCCTGGTCGATATCAGAAAAACAGCCAGTGAACCCGTTGCGAATATCAACATCCGGGTTAAACCAGGCAAGGACTTTGAGATGTTGTGGGCATTACGTGCCTTAGTCAAAGGTAAAAAAATTGATCCCTCAATAG
>MGYU01000029.1 GCA_001801885.1 Gammaproteobacteria bacterium RIFCSPLOWO2_12_47_11 | reverse complement strand
TGAGGACAAATAGATTGGATGTGTCAAAGAATACAATTGTCAGTGAACCCCGTTAGAAGTTTTAAAGACTTCTAACGGGGTGAATAGTGCCCAGTGATCAGTAAAGAAAGAAAAAGACATGATGAGCATGAGCTATTCATGAAACAAGCCCTTCATGAGGCTAAAAAAGCTGCCAGAAAAGGAGAAGTTCCTATAGGTGCCGTAATAGTCTTAGATAATAAAATTATCGCAAGAAGCCACAACCTTAAAGAAACTACCGCTGACCCCACTGCGCATGCAGAGATTATAGCCATAAAAAAGGCATCCAAGAAACTGAAGAAATGGCGCCTTTTAAACTCAACGATTTATGTTACATTAGAGCCGTGCATTATGTGCATGGGTGCATTGATTCAAGCAAGGGTTCCAAGGCTCGTGTTCGGCTCTTATGACCCCAAGGCCGGGGCTTGCGGTTCTCTATATGATGTTTCCAATGACAAAAGACTGAATCATCGGATTAAAACCATCAATGGTATCATGGCCGTGGAATGTGAAAGAATTCTTAAAGAATTTTTTAAAAGTTTGCGTAGAATGCAGAATATAGGAGCCATGAGTCAGAAGTCAGAATAAAAAATTCTGGCTCCTGAATTCTGGATTCTGAATTCCATGTTTAAAGGAGATAATAATGACCACTATCGTTGATATCTTAGCAAGGGAAATCATTGATTCAAGGGGTAATCCTACTGTAGAGGTAGAGGTTGTATTGGAAGATGGCTCTATGGGAAGGGCAGCTGTGCCGTCTGGCGCATCTACTGGCGAGCATGAGGCTGTAGAATTAAGGGACGGCGATAAAAAAAGGTATCTTGGAAAGGGTGTGTTAAAGGCGGTTGAAAATGTGAATGACAAGATAGGACCTGAAATAGTTGGCCTTGATGCTGCAGATCAGGTTCTTATAGATCAGACAATGATTGAACTTGACGGCACACCGAACAAATCTCATCTGGGTGCGAATGCGATACTTGCTGTCTCCATGGCGACAGCCCATGCTGCTGCCAACGAAGAAGGCATCCCGCTTTATCAATATCTGGGTGGTGAAGGTCCTTTTCAAATGCCGGTGCCGATGATGAATATTATCAATGGCGGTGCCCATGCAGATAACAGTGTCGATCTGCAGGAGTTCATGATTTTGCCGGTAGGCGCCAGCAGTCTGCGTGAAGCAATCAGATATGGAACGGAGGTATTTCATTCACTCAAGTCCGTACTGGCCAATAAAGGCCTGGGTACGACGGTGGGTGATGAAGGCGGGTTTGCACCCGATCTCTCTTCCAATGAAGAGGCGATACAGGTGATCCTTGAAGCGATCGAGAAAGCCGGTTATCGCGCAGGGGAAGATATATTACTCGGGGTGGATGCTGCCAGTTCGGAATTTTACCGGGGTGGGCGTTATACACTGGCCTCTGAAAACAAGGTACTGGATTCTGAAGAATTTCTGGATTACCTGATGCCATGGCTCGACAAATATCCCATCATCACCATGGAAGACGGGATGGCAGAAGAAGACTGGGATGGCTGGAAATTGATGACTGAACGGCTGGGTAAAAATGTGCAACTGGTAGGTGATGATCTGTTTGTAACGAACACGGAGATTTTGCAGGAAGGTATCGATAAAGGCATTGCCAATTCAATTTTAATCAAGGTCAACCAGATCGGCACGCTTACAGAAACTCTGGCTGCCATCGATATGGCCAAACGGGCTGGATACACTGCAGTTATTTCACACCGTTCCGGAGAAACTGAAGACACTACTATTGCTGATTTGGCGGTGGCAACTTCAGCAGGGCAGATAAAAACCGGTTCACTTTCAAGATCTGATCGTGTTGCAAAGTATAACCGCTTAATGAAGATTGAAGACCAGTTGGGCAGCCGCGCAAGCTACCCGGGCAGAAAGGCATTTTATAATCTTGAAAGATAACCACAGAATTATTGATTAACCAATGAAATTTATTTCATTTTTACTGATAACCTTACTGGTATTACTCCAGTACCGCCTCTGGATCGGTAATGGCAGTCTGACGGACGTTCATCATCTGCAACAGGCAAAGCAGGCACAGCTGGAAGAAAATGAACGTTTGCGCGAAAGCAACCAGTCACTGACTGCAGAGGTCCATGATCTGAAACATGGGTTTGAAGCCATTGAGGAACGTGCCCGTAGTGAATTGGGCTTGATCAAGAAAGATGAAAAATTTTATCACATCATCTATCAGATTGAACCTGAAGAAAATCAGGAATAATCTGCCATGAACAAGGTGGCTGATTTCTGGGCAGTCATCCCTGCAGCAGGAACAGGCTCACGCATGCAGGCTGACATACCCAAGCAATATCTGCAACTTAACAGAAAATCTGTTATTGAACATACACTCAATGCTTTCTGTGCAAATGAAAAAATCAAGGGTATCGTTGTTGCAATTTCAGAACAGGATATCTGGTGGAAGAGTCTGGCAATCTCGTCTCATCCAAAGATAAAAACCACACCGGGAGGCGCCGAGCGTTGTCATTCAGTATTAAATTGTCTGCATTTTCTGTCCGGTATGGCGGCAGCAGAGGATTGGGTACTGGTTCATGATGCTGCACGTCCCTGTATCAGCAGTGGAGATATTGATCATTTAATTGGCCAGTTGGTTGACCATCCTGTTGGCGGGTTGCTGGCACTACCTGTACGTGACACCATGAAACGCGCAGATGTTGATAATGTAGTGAGTGAAACGGTCAACCGTAACGGTTTATGGCATGCATTGACACCACAGATGTTCAGGCTGGCCGGGTTGACCCATGCCTTGCAACAGGCGATGGACCGGAATCAGGTAGTCACCGATGAATCGCAGGCAATGGAATTGATGGGGTTAAAACCATTGCTGGTGGAGGGACAGGCCGGCAATATAAAAATAACCCGGAAAGATGATCTTGCACTTGCTGAATTGTACCTGAAATAGATGATATTTTTGTAACAGATACAGGCATAAAAATAATGAGAATTGGTCACGGTTATGATGCACATACTTTCGCAGCAGGCAGGCCGCTGATACTTGGCGGCGTCACTATTCCCTATGAAAAAGGCCTGGCTGCGCATTCCGATGGCGATGCCGTTATCCATGCATTATGTGATGCGTTACTTGGTGCGGCAGCATTGGGTGATATTGGCAGTTATTTCCCTGATAGTGACGCCCAGTTTAAAAATATCGACAGCCGCATCCTCTTGAGAAAAGTGATTGAGATAATTCACAAGCAAGATCTAAAACTGATAAACGCTGATATTACGATTCAGGCACAAGCGCCGAAGATGGCACCCTACTTCAATGATATGAGAAAAAATCTTGCCGATGATCTCAATACGAAGATCAATAATATCAATATCAAGGCAACCACGACTGAAGGCATGGGTTTTATCGGACGCAAAGAGGGGATTGCTGTTCATGTTGTTGTCTTGTTGGAATAGTTGATATATACCCCATTCGGAGTAGAGCATACATACCTCATTTAGGGTAGTTTTTTTGTAGAAATTTCTGTTCAAATTTATTTATACATTCATTCTTTTCCACTGCTAGACTTTTCCTTGTCTGATTTCAAGACACGTTTAGTAACCATTTATATTTTACATTTTTCTTCAATGAAAATGGAGGGGGAGTCATGAGTAATGTTAAATATCACAATGTGGAAACCATTCAAAATTTCAAGCAAATAAGTGTTCATATTGAACCTGAAGCAGGAATCGTATGGGTGTATCAGAAGCCGCATCCCAGGCCATGTTTTAATCCGAATCTTATATCCGAGGTACGCAAGATTCAAAAAATGCTGGAGCAATATAGCGGTAAACTGCCATACAACGGCAAACTCGTCCCGATTAATTATCATGTGCTTGATTCACAAACACCTGGTATTTTCAGTATGGGAGGGGATCTCTCCTTGTTTAAAGAATGCATTATTAATAAAGACAAAACCAGATTACTGCAATATGCAAAAACATGTATTGATACCATCCATTCCTTTATAGTTGGATTCAGATTACCCATTACGACCATATCTTTGGTTCGTGGTGATGCTTTAGGTGGTGGTTTCGAAGTTGCACTATCAAGCCATGTTGTGATTGCAGAGAAAGGTATTTCATTAGGATTTCCCGAGATCCTTTTTAATCTTTTCCCGGGTATGGGTGGTTATCATTTGTTGTTACAACGTCTTAATCCATATATGGTTCAGGAAATGATGTTGAATGGCCGTGTATATAGCTCAGAGGAATTATTCGATATGGGTGTAATAGATATACTTGCTGAGAGTGGAGGGGGTAAAAACTCTGTTTACTCTTATGTGGAAAAGTCTACCAAGTATCGGAATGGATTTCATGCAATGCAACAAGTGAAACAACGTGTTAATCCCATCACCTATGATGAACTCTGGAATGTCTGTTCGTATTGGGTAGATATCGCTATGGAGATATCAGAACGTGATTTAAGACTTATGGACAGACTGATAAAAGCCCAGAACCGAAAAGCAGCAACTGGTTATCAAGAGTCAGCCATGAGAGATACTGGCTAAATTATGTAACTAAAATAGCCTGAAATAAGTTGTTAAAGACACGATATTTTTGTGGGCTGTGTTCACTCGAATTGATATTTGCGTTATGAATAGCGGCCGTGAAAGGAAGAGACTAGAGTACAGCTGAATCAAGTTTATCAAGATATGCAAGCAGAGCAGACTGCGTTTGCGTGAACTGATATTTGAGTTTTACAATTAATGCGGGTAGATCCTGACAAGTGTTGTTACGAATATTGTCGTATATGAGTGATGCATAGTACCCTAATGCTGTTGCACCAATACTCCGTGCGCTGCCCTTGAGTGTATGGAGGCAGCCTTGTATGGTCGAATAATCATGCTGTCCCAGTTTCTGCTCAATCTTGATTATGAGATTGCCGGTATCATCAAGAAAGCCATTGATTAGATTGTCCATAAAGCCGGCATCTTTGCTCAGAGAGGCAAGGTTATCCAGATAATCAAAGTCCAGGATTGATACATTCAAATCCCGTTTTAAGGTCGAATATGAAGATGGTACAGCGGAATTTATTATCTGGTCATGTTTTTTGTTGATTTTCCGTTTGTCAGGCCCCAATTCAGCAATTGTTCTTAATAATTTTACAGATTCAACCGGTTTTGTCAGGAACGCATCTATACCGGCATCCCTACATGCATTTAATGCATCAATCGTTGCATCTGCTGTATACATAATGATAGGAGTGCGTTCACTACCCGTATGTGTAAATCGGAATATTTTGGCAGCTTCTATCCCGTCCATTCCCGGCATATGCATATCAAGGATAAGCAGATCAAATGTTTGTTGTTCAGTTGTATTAAGGACTTCTTCACCATTTTCGACGATGTGAACATGATGTCCGGCATATTCAAGAATTGTTTTTATAACTCCCCTGTTTGTCGGATTATCTTCAGCAACCAGAATATTTAGCGGTGTCACAGTTAAATTATCAGACTGATAATCCGCCAGACGTGTTATTTTATTTGTATTCGTCAGTTCCAGACTGGTAGCGTGTATAGTGTTGAATAGTGTTCTTTTTTCAATCGGTGTATTGAGCACACAAAAATAACCAAAACCCAGTAATTGAGAGTGAGTTATATGGTTTCTGTTTTCGCTGATGAGTACCAGATTAGTGTGTCTTGATGATGGATCAGAGCGGTACTGTTGCGCAAATAACCCGGCCTTGATATCAAGCCCCTGTTCATCAACCAATGCAACATGATATGGAATATCATTTGCAGTGGCATTACTTAATCTGGTATTGGCATCAAAAGCAGATACCGCATGATCCCAGTCAAATTGCCAATCAGACAAGATTTTTATCAGGGCATTATGTCTGACCCCTTGTGTGGCAATGAGCAAGATACGCGGATTGTTTATAGCAGGCGTTTGTGATGCCATATCAGATGTGTCTGATTGCTGATCGAAGACCAACTCAAACCAGAATATACTTCCTTGCCCAGGTTCACTAATTACCCCGATTTCACCACCCATCAACTCGATAAGACGGCGTGATATTGCAGTGCCAAGCCCTGTTCCACCGAACTTTCTGGAAATGGACTGGTTTGCCTGGGTAAATGTTTCAAATATGCGTCCTTGCACTTCCTTGGGTATACCAATACCGGTGTCAATAACTTCAAATCGTAATCGTGCCTGGTTTTCATTGGTATGAATGGTTGCCACATTGACTTCAATTCCGCCATGGTTGGTAAATTTAATGGCGTTTCCCATCAGATTGATAAGCACCTGACGCAGATGCATGGCATCACCGTACAACTTGTATGGAACATCTGGTGAAATGTGCAATTTGCATTCAAGCCCTTTGGACTCAGCTTGCGGTGCCAGCATTTTTGTAGTTGTATTGACTAACTCATGCAGATCAAAATCTATATTTTCTATACTGGTTTTACCTGCTTCGATTTTGGATATATCAAGGATATCTTCGATAAGGGCCAGGAGGATGTGTGCGGATGCCTGTATGGTACTGACAAATTCTCTTTGTTCCTGTGTCATGTTTGTAGCACCCAACACATCACTCATGCCGATAACGCCATTTAATGGTGTACGCAATTCATGACTCATATTTGCCAGAAATTTACTCTTGGCCTGATTAGCACTTTCTGCCTGTTTAACTGCGGTTTGCAGTCGTGTAAGCAGTGTAGAAACATATAAAGGTAAAATAATAAGGGATAAAAGTACACCATATCCAATCACATACTGCTCCTGCCAGAAAGAACTTAATTTCATAACTAACATGAACCCGATAATGCTCATAACCATGCTTGTAAATAGATAAGCCTTGCCAAATCGAAACCCATGCCCAAAAGTTACCCATAGATAAATAACAAAGAATGGCGCAGTTATAACACCGGAAATTGCCATAGCATAGGTCGTTGTTCCAATATCAGCTATTACGCCCATAATACGGCGTTTATGATTTATCCGGGGATCAATATAAATCCACAAAATAATCGTCAGGCAATATGGGATGGCTGCAATGTACATATATACAACATGCTTACCAATGACATCATATCGAAATGCTATAGATGTATATATGATGAGAATAATACAACTGATAAGACGTATTATGGCCTGTTCAAATTCCGTATTGCCACGGAGTTTTGATTCTCTTTTAAAGTCGATTCTCATAGGATCTATGGATCAAGGATTCGATAATTCAAATGCATGCATTTTTCCAGCTTTAGGCTATTGAAAAAACACATTGCATAGATTGTACATAATCATATTTTTATCAGGCCTTCTTAAACTTTGTAAGTTATTTATGTCGTTTGATCAAGACATATACAGCCCCGGTCCCCCCGTCAGCCGGACGGGCCGAAATGAATGCCAGTATTGCGCTGTTTTTTTGCAACCATTGGTTCAACCTGTTTTTTATGACAGGTTGTTTATCTTTTGATCCATGCCCCTTGCCATGTATGATTCTGACACAGCGATAATTGTTCTGCTGGCAGTGGGCAAGAAACCGCTTTAATGCAGTCTCTGTATCGATCACGGTCATACCATGCAAGTCCAGTTCTTTCTCGATTGCGAATTGACCGCGACGTAATTTCTCTATGACTCTTTGCTGCACACCGGGCCGCTTGAAAAAAAGTTCATCACCTTTCTCTACGTCCATAACGATGAATGGAGATTTCGAAATAGACTTTATAACAGCCTGCTCATCAGCAAGACGTTGTAAGGGAATGGGTGGGGGTTTGCGTGTTCTGAGCTCCGCCCGGTCCTGTTTGATCGTGGCCACATCCCCGACACTGCTGCGGAAAAGGTTGCTGTCGGATTCTGATATTGCCTTTCTTTTCGCCATGATAAAACCCGGATGATATTATGCTGACAAAAGTGTATATCAGCTTCCGGCAAATGTCAGTGTCAAAATGTGTTCAGGATTGTTCTGCCAGCCTGTTTTTCAGATAACTTTTAATGTTATTCAACCAGGGTAGACGCAATATGAGCAGGCTGATAAGAATTATACCCATCAACACCGGTTCCCTGATATCAGCCTTCACCAGCCAGAGAAAATGCAATACACCCAACGTTGTTATCAGATAAATCAGGCTATGCAGTTTTTTCCAGTTTTTGCCCAGACGCTTCATCATCTTGTTGGTGGAAGTCACCGCCATTGGGATTAACAGGACAAAAGCGGCAACGCCAATGGTAATATACGGACGCTTGATGATATCCCTGCCGATCTCTTCCCAATCGAAGAATTGATCAAGGATCAGGTAACTGAAAAAATGCAGACAAGCATAAAAGAAGGCATAAAGTCCCAGCATACGCCGGTAACGGATGAGTTCATTCCAGCCGGAAATTTTACGCAGGGGTGTTATGGTCAGCGTTATCAGCAGAAAGTATAACGTCCAGTCACCGGTAAAGAGACGTACCTTCTCAATCGGGTTAGCACCAAGATTTCCTGTCGCAGCATTAAAGACAAGTATAAAAAAAGGGACCAGACAGCAAACAAACAGGAAATTTTTTACGGTGAGCAGGGCACGCATTAAAAATGTTTATGCAGGTCCATTCCTGCGTAAAGGCTCGCAACCTGATCAGCATAGCCATTGAACATCAGGGTTTCACGTTTGAAGAAATCACCGATGCGGCGTTCCTTGCGTTGACTCCAGCGCGGATGATTCACTTCCGGATTCACATTTGAATAGAAACCATACTCTCCCGGTGCCGAGATATTCCAGGTAGTGGGTGGTTCTTTCTCTGTGAATACAATCTTCACAATGGACTTGATACTCTTGTATCCATATTTCCATGGAACAATCAGACGGATTGGCGCACCATTCTGGTTAGGCAAAACCTTTCCGTATAAACCTACCGAAAGTATGCTTAGTGGATTCATGGCCTCATCCATACGCAATCCTTCAACATAAGGCCATTGCAGGACAGAGCGTTTCTGCCCCGGCATTTCGTCGGGCCGATATACCGTAGTGAAGGCAACATACCTGGCCCTGGAAGTGGGCTCGAACCGTTTGAGCATATCGCCCAGCGGGATGCCTACCCACGGTATTACCATAGACCATGCCTCAACACAACGCAGGCGATAGATACGATCTTCCAGTTGATGTGGCGCTATGAAATCTTCAAGATCATACACACCGGGTCTGGCACATTCACCTTCAATGGCAATACTCCAGGGGCGGGGTTTGAACTGGCCTGAATATCTCACCGGATCTCCCTTATCAGTCCCAAACTCATAAAAGTTGTTATAGGTCGTGACATCATCGAATGGTGTCAATGGTTCGCCGGTGGAATAAGGGCTCTTACCGATAGCAGATAAATTTTCACCTGCCAGCTTTGCAGTTGAATCCTTGTCTTTTGCCAGGATCAATCCGGGAAATGATGCAACCAGTGCGCCGGCGACGCCGGTACTGACTACATCCTGCATGAATTTGCGGCGCTGGCGATAGATCGATTCCGGAGTAATTTCCGAGGGTTTAATGGCAGACGGTTTTCTTGTCAGCATGAGGTGGTCCTTAATCGGGAAATTATGTTACTTATTGACTCATAATGTTATAGACGAGTTCAATGGGGAACTGTTACATACGGAGTATTGTTTATTATTACCCGATCCACTCCCGCGCATTCCTGAATACCTGCATCCAGGGGCTGTCTTCGTGGTGCCAGTCATCAGGGAACCATGAGAACTGTTGCTTCAGAAAGACCCGTTCGGGATGTGGCATCATGATAGTAAAACGGCCATCCGGCGTGGTGAATCCTGTTTGTCCGTCTGGTGATCCATTGGGATTGGCAGGATAGATTTCTGTTGGTTCGCCACAATTATCGATAAAGCGCAGGCTGACAATCGCTGACCGGGCCGCCGTACCGGATTGAAAACTTGCCCGTCCTTCGCCATGGGCCACTACCACAGGTAATCTGGAACCGGCCATATTTCTCAGTAATATGGAGGGTGATTCGGTGACTTCAACCATCACCAGCCGTGCCTCAAATTGTTCAGATTGATTACGGACAAAATCAGGCCACTGCTCTGCCTCCGGAATTAATGCACGAAGTTGAGAAAACATCTGGCAACCGTTACAGAGACCGAGGCCAAAGCAGTCAGATCGTGCAAAATAGGCCTGGAATGCATCCCTGGCCCTGGGATTATAAAGTATGGATTTTGCCCAACCGCCGCCGGCACCCAATACATCGCCATAGGAAAAGCCGCCACCGGCTGCGAGTCCATGAAATGATTCAAGTGAGACATCGCCATTGATAATGTCCTGCATATGCACATCAACACAATCAAAGCCTGCCCGGTAAAAGGCAGCAGCCAGTTCAATATGACCATTCACGCCCTGTTCACGCAGGATGGCAATGGATGGACGCGCCCCGGTTTGAATAACTGGTGCAGATAATTCAAAAGTGGTATGTACCGATAAACCAGGATCATTTTTATCCCGTAGTCGATTATATTCCTGCCGGGCACATTCCGGATTGTCCCGCAGTAACTGCATCTGATAACTGGTTGCTGACCAGTGTTGGTGTAACGTGAGCAAGTCTTCAGAGAATATATTTTTGCCCTGCCGGACAATATTCAGAGACTTGTTCCGGTTCAATGTGCCGATGATATGGATATGATCAGTCAATCCTGAATCACTGAATGTCTTCCTGACTGTTTCGATATCATCCTTGCGCACCTGGATCACTGCACCCAGCTCTTCATTGAATAATATCGGCAATGATTCGTCATTGAGATGATTCAGATCAATATCGAGACCCGTGCGTGCAGCAAACGCCATTTCACATAATGTCACAAACAGGCCACCATCAGAGCGATCATGATAGGCGAGTATCATCCCGGTCTCGTTCAGGATCTGCATGGCACGGAAGAATATTCTGAGGTCTTCCGGTTGATCGGTGTCCGGTGCCACGCCGCCAATCTGGTTATACACTTGTGTCAGCGCACTGCCACCAAGGCGGTTTTGACCATAACCAAGATCAACCAGCAATAAAACAGTTCCATCGACATCAGTCCGGAGTTGCGGTGTCAGGCTCTGGCGGATATCCACGACCGGGGCAAATGCCGTAACTATCAATGATAACGGGGCAGTGACCTGTTTTTGCCTGCCATTGTCTTTCCAGAAAGTATTCATGGACAGGGAATCCTTGCCGACCGGGATATTAATCCCGAGTGACTGGCATAACTCACTCACGGCCCGCACAGTTGCATAGAGATTTGCATCTTCATCGTCTTCACCACAGGCGGCCATCCAGTTGGCTGATAATGAAATATCATCCATCACCATTATCCGCGCAGCCGCTATATTGGTAATTGCTTCGCCCACTGCCATTCGCCCTGAAGCCGGTGCATTGATCAATGCAAGAGGAGCACGTTCACCGATGGCCATGGCTTCACCGGTGCAGGCACCGATGGCACTCGCTGTGATCCCACAATCTGCAACCGGTGTCTGCCATGGGCCAACCATCTGATCACGGACAGTGTGTCCCGAGACCGTGCGATCACCGATGGTGATCAAAAAGTGTTTATCTGCTACCGCGGGCAGGTGCAGGATACGATGGATGGTTTCCCGAAGATCAGTGTTCTTCAGGCCGAATGATGTGTCTTTTTGCCTGATCGAATCTGCCGATCGTTGCATGCGTGGTATTTGTCCAAGTAACACAGACAGCGGAATGTCGATCGGTTTGTTATTGAATAATTCATCATGCAGGACCAGTTGGTCATCATCAGTGACTTTGCCCAATATTGCATAAGGTGCGCGTTCGCGTTCACAAAAACGCTCGAAGATCGGCAATACATCTGGCGGGATCGCCAGCACGTAACGTTCCTGCGCCTCGTTACACCAGATCTCCATGGGCGACATACCAGGTTCTGCATTCGGGATCAGGCGTAATTCAAAATGTGCCCCACGATCACTCGCACTGATGAGTTCCGGCAGGGCATTGGATAGTCCACCGGCTCCCACATCATGTATGGACAGGATGGGGTTTTTTTCACCGAGTGCCCAGCAGGCATCAATGACCTCTTGACAACGGCGTTCCATCTCGGCGTTATCACGTTGTACGGAAGCGAAGTCCAGTTCCACATGACTCTTGCCCGTGTCCATGGAAGAGGCCGCCCCACCTCCCAGACCGATCAGCATCGCCGGTCCACCCAATACAATCAATTTTGTTCCGGCAGGTATGTTTTGCTTGCGGATATGTCCGCTGCGGATCATACCGTAACCACCGGCCAGCATAATCGGTTTGTGGTAACCGCGGATTACGCCATTCTGATCTGCCTGTTCAAAACTTCTGAAATAACCACACAAGGCCGGACGGCCGAATTCATTATTAAATGCAGCACCGCCGATCGGACCTTCCAGCATGATATCCAGTGCTGAAACTATCCGTTCCGGTTTGCCATAATGTTGTTCCCAGGGTTGTTTGAAATCCGGGATGTTCAGATTGGACACGGAGAACCCGGTCAGACCCGCTTTGGGTTTTGCACCACGGCCGGTGGCCGCCTCATCCCGGATCTCGCCACCGGAACCGGTGGAGGCACCGGGACAGGGTGAGATGGCCGTGGGATGATTATGTGTCTCGACCTTCATCAGGATATGTACATCTTCCTGGTGCGGCTGATAATAATGACTGACGGGATCGGGAAAGAAACGGCTGGCACTGTAGCCTGTCATAACGGCAGCATTATCGCTGTAGGCGGAAAGTACCCGGCCGGGGTTGTGTTTATGGGTTTCACGAATCATGTCAAATAATGACATGGCCATTTTTTTACCACCGGCAGTCCACTCCGCATTGAATATCTTGTGCCGGCAATGTTCGGAGTTGGCCTGTGCAAACATCATGAGTTCAACATCTGTTGGATTGCGGGCCAGTTTCCGGAAATTTTCCAGCAGATAATCGATCTCTGCTGCAGACAAGGCGAGTCCCATGGATTGATTCGCATCAGTCAGTGCATCCTTGCCATGAGTCATGATATCTATGTTCAGCATCGGTGCAGGTTGCGTCTCTGCAAACAGCGATGCCGCCTGATCAAAATCCGCAAGCACCGTTTCCGTCATGCGGTCATGGATAACGGGCTTAATCTTTTCGATCTGTTCACTTGAGAGTGTCTGCTCCTGCACAGTGATCAGATACCATGCCGTTCCCCGTTCCACACGGATTACTTTTTTAAGTCCGCAATTATGTACAATATCAGTGGCCTTGCTCGACCAGGGAGAGATCGTACCGGAACGTGGTGTAACAAGCAGAGGATGAACTTCAGGTATTTCCTGACTGGGTTGACCGTAATCCAGGAGGTTATGCAGACATGCGGTCTCGTCTTCTGTCAGTTGTTCACGGAGATGCACAAAATGAATGTATGCAGTTTGCAGTGAAATCACTGCGGGTACGAGCTGTTGAATTGAGGTCAGACGTTTATCTTTGCGAAAGCCGGAAAGTGCGGTGCATCCGCGCAGTGTTAAAAGCATGTATGAGTATGGCCGGGTTGGTGGTTTTTTGTGCTGCGGATTTTAACATTTTTAACCATGCAGCGTGAAGTGTATCTCGTGAAGCGTGAATTCGAGAAATAGCCGGAACTAGCAAAGTTCCTTAAGCTTTCTAATTTTGAGATACCAGATACCAGATACCAGATACCAGATACCAGATACCAGATACCAGATACCAGATACCAGATACCAGATACGGATTTTCTATTCTATCTCCACAACCTTGACATAGATGGAACGTAGTTCACTTCCCCGCGCGCTTGATGAGGATAAATTCCTGCGATTATTGTCGCTGAACTGCTGGTTCAGGCCACCCAGTTCTATCCATTCACCGAGTTGCCCGGTGGCTGTGGTTTCAACATTTTGTACATCAAAGACCGGTGCCTTGCCGGGACTGACCCGGGTCAGTTTCGGCGCAATCAGCAGGGTCACCTGGTTTCCACTGAGCCTGGGCATGACATAAAAGCCCGAATCCGCATCCACATATTCCACGCCATCACTGATTACTATGCCGCCGTCCGGTGTGACATAGCCGGTCCTGTTTTGTACCGGAACAGACTGGCCGGTTCTGATATAAGCAGGGTAGCCTTCTGTTGCCTGAACAGTGTAAGTGCTTTTGTCACTGGTGGTTGAAGTGGAATCCTGCGCGTGGTAACGAATCACATTACCATCGGTGTCACGGCCGGAAATGACCAGTCCGTCCCGCGATCCACGTGTATCGCCTGCACCTGCTGTCACATCACCGGTGGTATAACGGCCGGAGACGGATTGTTCGCGGGACTGGATCTGCCCACCCACATCCTGCTTCACACTGATCATGAGGCGTCTTGGTGAATGGTCCAGGCTTTCCAGGATGGTTTTGATCTCGGCCAGGTTTTCCGGAGTGGTTCTGATAATGAGCTGGTTGTTCATACCGGTCACTGTCCCGCCGGGCACCACCATTGGCCTTAAAATATCGACAACATCATCAGTCATACGGTGCTTGAGCGGGATAATCTCCAGGGTCATATCTCCGGCCTGTGCCAGCAGGGGGAGGCACATCAATAATACAGAAACGAATTTAATTACATGCTTTCTCACAGATTTATTCGTCTCAGGTTCGGGTCAGTCACGCTGGCATCCCACATCTTGTTGAATTCATCCAGATAGTATTTTGACTGCCGGCGGTCATTAAAGTTTGCTGTGGCCTCGCTGCGTTCACCATTAAGCCGGTGTAAAAAGGCCATATCGTCAGCCACCAGCAGGCATTCACTATAGTATTTGTGTTCGTGCCCAGCTTTGCGTATCTCGATTAAACTGCTGAGATCGCCGGCGAGGTCAACCAGGCGATGGCCGAGTTTAACGATGGTCGGCGGGTCATGCACGATGATCCGGACCTTCGGCATCCGGTTTTTGGTCACGAAATATCTGACTGCTTCTATAAATTCAGACGAATTGAAGATCGGCGGATCCAGCAGACGGCTCGCAATATCCAGTGTACGCGTGGCCTGTTGTGCAAAAAAGGTGGCCAGGACACGGTTTTCGTAAAAGCTTTCCAGTTGCAGCAGTTCGCTGTTAACACCTATTTTGTAACTATCAAATTTGGCCATGTCACTATTGTTTTTTCAGAGTTTCTATAATGATAGTGCAGCTTGAGATAATGAACAAATCGCTTATTGATAACCATGAATCATATATCAGTAACGTCCAGTGTGTTTCGGGTAACTTTTTGAAATCCTTTTCAGTCAACGGACCAAATTTGACCTGCCAGGGAAATGCCCCGTTTTTTTTTCATGACGAGTCGTGATGACACCCCGTCTTCACAGGTCAGACCGGCAGTTATTCGTGGCTGATGGGGTATTGATAACCCGGGATGGCCTGCCGGATCAGGCAGGGTTTTTTCTGCCAGTACTCATTGAGGAATTGTTCGGGAGTGATGTCACCGGGCACATTATAATTTTTTATTGACATCTGTTATGGGTAAAAGTGAAATTTATTTTTCAATCACCAATCACCCGCCGCTCCTGCGCAGTCGCTATCAGCATCCTCGACCGCTGTTCCCGACGCGGTTCTACCTCCTCCATCCATGGAGTCGTGCTTCACGCGACACTAATATATCCCTGTATGTCGTCCTGCGCACGCGGCTACGACCGCCAGGGATGGCGGAAGTGTCGAAAATGCATGGAGCAATATTCGACCCGTACATCCTGTACATAATCACCAATCACGGCCGTTCAAATCTTCTTCGCCTGTTCTGCAGCATTACCAATATAACTCGCCGGTGTCAGCGCCAGTAACCTTTTCTTTTCCCTTGCCGGGATGGCCAGTTGTTTAATGAAAGAATGCAACATGTGTTGATCTATGGTCTGGCCCCGGGTCAATGCCTTGAGTTTTTCGTAGGGTTGTTTGATCCTGTAGCGGCGCATGACTGTCTGTATAGGTTCTGCCAGCACTTCCCAGGCATAATCGAGATCCTGATGTATCATCGCCTTGTCGGCTTCCAGTTTGTCTATCCCTTTAAGACAGGATTTATAAGCCAGCAAACTGTGGGCAATGGCTGCGCCCATGTTGCGAATACTGGTTGAATCGGTCAGATCACGCTGCCAGCGCGAAATGGGAAGTTTTTCTGCCAGATGTGTGAGCAGGGCATTTGCAATACCGAGATTACCTTCAGCATTTTCAAAATCGATCGGGTTGACCTTGTGCGGCATGGTGGATGAACCGACTTCGCCCTTGATGGTTTTTTGCCGGAAATAACCCAGCGAAATATAACCCCAGATGTCACGGCTGAAATCGATCAGGATCGTATTGATGCGGGTCAATACATGAAAATATTCCGCCATGTAATCATGCGATTCAATTTGAGTCGTATACGGGTTCCAGGTCAACCCCAGGTTCTGCACGAACAGTTTTGAAATTTTCGGCCAGTCCACACCGGGATAGGCAGCCAGGTGGGCATTGTAATTACCCACGGCTCCGTTACATTTGCCGAGAATTTCAACTTGTATCAATTGCAGCAACTGCCGCCGTAAACGATGTGCGAACACGGCCATTTCCTTGCCGAGTGTTGTCGGTGTGGCGGTCTGACCATGGGTACGTGAAAGCATTGCGATCTTTGCATGATTGTGAGCAAGATGTGTCAGTGCCTGGATAATTTTGTCCAGGTTCGGCAGCAGGATACTGGTCCTGGACTCTTTCAACATCAGGGCGTGACACAGATTGTTGATGTCCTCCGAAGTGCAGGCAAAATGAAAAAATTCACTCACTGCCGCCAATTCCTTGTTGCGTTTTATTTTTTCCTTCAGAAAATATTCGACGGCCTTGACATCATGATTGATTGTTTCTTCTATGACCTTGATGCGCAGGGCATCACGTTCTGAAAATTTTTCAACAATGGCATCCAGTGTCTTTTTGGCGTCCTTGCTGAGTGCCGGGACTTCGGGGATCTTCGTGCTTTGCGCCAGCATCTTGAGCCATTGAATCTCAACCAGCACACGGTAACGCATCATGCCGTATTCACTGAATATCGGGCGTAACTCGGCAGTCTTGCCGGCATAGCGGCCATCGATCGGTGATATCGCAGTCAGGCTGGTGAGATCCATGTGTTTTCAGGTCAGGTCATGTTAATGAGTGTGACAATAATATATCAGTTTACCGGAAATTAACCCATTAACAGCATAAATCCAGTTGCCGTTTGCAGGTTCTTCTGTTGTTATAGTTAATTAATGATTGAACTGGCCTCTACTGCTTTCGTTATCCTGTTCGTGGTGATCGACCCGGTGGGTATCGCGCCGATGTTTGCCGGGTTGACCAGCAGTGATTCCGAAGCCGAGCGCAAAAAAACCGCATTAAAAGGTGTCAGCATCGCGGGTTTTGTCCTGTTGCTGTTTACACTGACCGGAGACGCCATACTCAGGTATCTCAACGTCCATACCGCCTCATTCAGTATCGCAGGCGGTATTCTCCTGTTCCTGCTGGCCATTGATATGGTGCTGGTGAGGGATTCAGGTTTGCGTTCCACTACATTCAGGGAACAGGCAGAGGCAAAAACCAAAACCGATATTTCCGTTTTTCCGCTGGCAATTCCTATGATTGCCGGTCCCGGATCATTAACTACGATACTTTTATTACAGGACAAGGGCGTCTACAGCTTCGAAACTGTCATCATCCTGGGCGTAGTGTTTGTTGTTCTGGTTTTGACTTATTTAATGCTGGTACTCGCAGTCAAGATTACCAGCGTCCTCGGCGAAACCGGTGCCAATGTGATTACCCGCCTGTTCGGTATTATCCTCGCCGCGCTGGCAACACAATTCATATTGAACGGACTGACGCAGACCTTCCCGGGCTGGACAGGAAGTTAGGAAAACATTATGAACAGCGATCGGTTTCAATATTAGAGACTCACAGCTTGATAGTTATTTATTTATAGTTTATTGTATGTACAAATGTAAACATGGATGTGACCATGCAATTTGAGTGGGATGAATCCAAAAATATTATCAATATTCGCAAGCACAGCATTGATTTTGTTGATGCAATCGAAGTATTCGAACATCCAATGCTGGTTCTGCCGGATGATCGGGAAGATTATGGTGAAGAGCGCCGAATAGGTATTGGGTTAATGCAGACGCTTACAATAGTAGTGGTGTATGTAGAAAAGCATAACGAAATTATTCGTCTAATCTCTGCCCGCAAGGCAACCCGGCATGAAATCAAACGTTATGAAGAAACGATCTAAAAGTAAAACCAATTGGAAAAAACTTGATGCTATGAAGGACAAGGATATTGATTTAAACGATATCCCGGAACTGGATGAAGAGTTTTTCAGAAATGCTGAAATACGCTTACCGGAGAAACAACCGGTGACAATCCGGCTCGATGCCGATGTATTGTCATGGTTCAAAAAGCAGGGCAAAGGTTACCAGACACGCATCAACAAACTGCTGCGTAGTTATATGGAAACGCACACAAAAAATTGATCCGTGACTGGATTACCAGTCACGATTTACGAGTCCCGAGCCACGAGCACCTATTGCGGTTGTTTCACCAGCCGCAGATACGCTTTCAATGTCTTCCAGCCTTACGGATATTTCTGTTTGGCTTCTTCATCCGAAATCGACGGCACGATGATTACATCGTTTCCCTGTTTCCAGTTTACCGGTGTGGCCACCTTGTGTTTCGCAGTCAACTGCATCGAATCGAGGACACGCAATACTTCATCGAAATTACGTCCGGTAGTCATCGGGTAGGTGAGGACCAGTTTGATCTTCTTGTCCGGGCCGATGATAAACACGGACCGTATCGTTGCATTGTCCGCCGCAGTACGGCCCTTGGCATTGCCGCTCGCATTCGGATGGATCATCTCGTAGAGTTTGGCGACTTTCAGATCGGTGTCACCGATCATCGGGTAATTGATCGCCGCGCCCTGGGTTTCTTCGATGTCACCCACCCATTTTTTATGATCATCCACCGAATCGATACTCAGACCGATAACTTTGGTGTTGCGCTTGTCGAACTCCGGTTTAAGCTTCGCCATGTAACCGAGTTCCGTGGTGCAGACCGGGGTAAAATCCTTGGGGTGGGAAAAGAGGATGGCCCAACTGTCGCCTATCCATTCATGAAAGTTAACCGTGCCTTCAGTTGTTTCCGCCGTAAAATCCGGCGCTTCATCGCCTATACGTAGTCCCATGGTCATTCTCCGGTTATCAGCTTTTAATAGAACCTCTCTCAAAATTGATTTTCTGTTTTTTTGACAGAATCAATAACTGATACACCTTCCCCCTGACAGGGGGAAGGCCGGGATGGGGGTTGAGTTTCAGCCATGTTTGATTTTTCACCCTCACCTCAATCCTCCCCCTTCAAGGGGGAGGAAGTTTAATTTTGAGATAGGTTCTAATTATATGCCCTGGCTAAAGGTGATTAAATACGATTTGGCTATGAAATATAAATATTCGAAATATCAGGCCGGTTCAGACAAAAAACGTTGCTTGTGATACCTTGCACACCATGACAGGAAACGTGATTAACCGGTTATAAACATGCAGACTTTAACCCTTGCCCGCCCGGACGACATGCACCTGCACCTGCGCGATGGCGCACAGATGAAGCATGTACTTCAGGACAGCGCCCGCCAGTTTGCCCGTGCCATTATCATGCCTAATCTGAAACCGCCGGTGGCGACGACCACACAGGCACTGGCATACCGGGACCGCATTTTGAAAAGCCTGCCTGGAGGCAGTGATTTCCAGCCGTTGATGACGCTCTATCTCACCGAAAAAACCGGCCCGGCGGAGATCATCCAGGCAAAACAAAGCGGTCATGTGTATGCCGTGAAATATTATCCGGCCGGTGCCACCACCCATTCGGAGAGTGGCGTCATAAAGATGGAAAATGTGTATCCGGTACTCGAGGCCATGGAAGAACAGCAATTACCGTTATTACTGCATGGTGAAGTCACAGACCCGGATATTGATATATTCGATCGTGAAGCGGTATTCATCGATCGTATTCTGGCACCGTTAATCAAACGGTTCAAAAATCTGCGCATCGTGCTGGAACACGTCACGACAAAACAGGCCACTGACTTTGTAAAGAACGGCCCGGAAAATCTGGCGGCCACCATCACACCGCAACATTTATTATTGAATCGTAATGCATTGTTTGCCGGAGGCCTGCGCCCGCATCATTACTGTATGCCGGTGCTCAAGGCCGAGGAACACCGGCAGGCGGTTGTTGCGGCAGCAATCAGCGGTCATCCGTGTTTTTTTCTCGGCACCGACAGCGCACCGCATGCAAAACATGACAAGGAATCGGCCTGTGGTTGTGCCGGGATCTATTCAGCACACAATGCCATCGAACTTTATGCGGAAGTATTTGAAGCCGGCGGACGCCTGGAAAAACTGGAGGCATTTGCCAGTCACAACGGCGCGGATTTTTATGGACTGCCACGTAACAAGGAAAAAGTTACATTGGAGAAAAAAGACTGGCCTGTGCCGCTCACCTTGCCGTTTGGTGAGTATACAGTTGTGCCATTCCGGGCAGGGGAGCCATGCCATTGGAAACTGAAGTAGACAAAAGGGAAATGCAAAGCACCATTGCCAAACGCTTTCGCGGTTATTATCCGGTGGTGGTGGATGTGGAAACCGGGGGGTTCAACGCTGCAACAGATGCCTTGCTGGAGATCGCGGCCGTCATTCTCAAGACGGACGAAAAGGGATTATGGCAGATTGATCAAAGTATTAACCGGCACGTCAATCCATTCGAAGGGGCCAATCTTGATCCGGCGGCACTGGAGTTTACCGGCATCGACCCGCATCATCCCTTCCGCAAACAGATCGCGGTTGACGAAAAAACTGCACTGAATGACATCTTCAAGTTGATCCGAAACGCGATGAAAAAACACCACTGCAAACGTGCCATCCTGGTCGGCCACAATCCATCCTTCGATCTGGGTTTCCTTAATGCAGCGGTAGAGCGTTGCAGGATCAAACGCAATCCATTCCATCCTTTCAGTACCTTTGACACGGTCACACTCGGCGGGCTCGCTTATGG